>NYWD01000047.1 GCA_002684855.1 Planctomycetaceae bacterium
CGCCCGTGGACACGCGACGATCGCGGTGACCATCGACCAGCTCGACACCAACGGGCGTCTGGTGCTCGACCTGCACGGCGACCCCGCCGAGATCCTCGAACTGGAGCCTCGACAGCTGCACGCGCGATTCCATCGTCTCGATCCGGACCTGCCGAGGGTGCCGGTCCGACGGGTCCGGACCAACAAGCTCCCCATGGTGACGGAGGAGAAGTGGTTGAAGGCGCTGGATCCCGAAGTCTGGGCGGCGATCGGGCTCGATCAGGAGGTCGTCGACTCGAGAATGGCCTTCGTGCGGGAGCACCATGCCCGGATCCGCGAACGTCTCCGGCTCGTGGCGGACGAGCCGCCGGAGACGGCGAACGTCGACCCGGAGGAGCTTCTGTACGCGGGATTCCCCGCCGACGGGGATTCGTACGCGATGCGCACCGCGCGGGACGGCGGGCCGGAGGCGCTTCGCCGATTCAGCCGGACCGCCGGTGACGAGCGGCTCGCCGAACTGGCGTTCCGGTACCTCGCGCGGACCCACCCCGAATCACTCGATGCGGAGGAGCGGGCGCGCTGGAAGCTCCACCTGCGCGATCGCCTGCTCGGATCCGGGAGCGGAGAGGCGTCGCGTGCCTCGGAATCCCTGGCGGCGATCCAGGCCGCCCGCAACGAGGGCGCGGACGTCCGGATCACCGACGAGGTGGAGGCGTGGACCCGCGGACTCGCGGAAGTCGTCGACGTCGAACTCCCGAACGCCATCTGACCGTTCGGCGGCTCCGACGGCGAGTACGATTCAACCGTGCATCTCTCGAGCCTCGACTGGTCCATCCTCGGCGGTTGCTTCACGGTCCTCGTCGTGGCCGCGATCGCGACCAATCGATACGCGAGGTCGGTCTCGGGATTCCTCGCCGCGAATCGCTGCGCGGGTCGGTACCTGATCGCGGTGAGCTACGGCATGGCCCAGCTCGGGGTCATCTCCCTGGTCTGGTTCTGGCAGCAGTACTACAAGGTGGGATTCACCAGCATCTGGTGGGGGTTCATGGAGAACCCCGCGATGATCCTCATCGCGCTGTCGGGCTGGGTGGTCTATCGATTCCGGCAGACCCGCGCCCTCACCATGGCGCAGTTCTTCGAGATCCGGTATTCGCGTCGGTTCCGGGTCTTCGCCGGACTCGTCGCGTTCCTCTCCGGCATCATCAACTACGGCATCTTCCCGGCGGTGGCGGCGCGTTTCTTCATCGCGCTCTGCGGACTGCCCGTGGTGACCGCGGTCGGATCGTGGGAGGTGCCCACCTTCGCGCTGCTGATGGCGGTCATGCTCCTGACCGCGCTGTTCTTCGTCTTCCTCGGCGGGCAGGTCGCGGTGATCGTCACCGACTTCCTGCAGGGCACCTTCGGGCAGCTGGTGTTCCTCGCGGTGATGTTGTTCCTGCTCGCGACCTATTCCTGGTCCGAGATCGGGGAGACGCTCCTCGCTGCGCCGGAAGGCCAGTCGATGGTGAATCCGTTCGACCTCGGCCAGGAGGCGGACTTCAACGCCTTCTACTGGGTGATCAGCGTGGTGGTGCTCTTCTACGGAATGCTCGGCTGGCAGGGGACCTCGGGCTACAACGCGGCCGCGATCGACGCCCACGAGGCGAAGATGGCGAACATCCTCAACGGCTGGCGTTTCCGGGTGCTTCTCCTGATCACGCTGGTGCTGCCGATCTGCATCCGGGTGGTGATGACCGGTCCCGACCACGCGGCGGATGCCGCGGCGATCGAGGCGGTGATCGCGGCGCAGCCGCTGAACGGCGCCGACCCCGAGGTCTTCGCGGCGGAGGTCAGGACGCCGGCCGCGGCGAGCGTCATGCTCCCTTCGGGGCTGCTCGGGCTCTTCGCGGCCGCGCTGCTCGGAGCCTTCATCTCGACCAACGACACCTACCTTCATTCGTGGGGTTCGATCTTCATCCAGGACGTGGTGCTTCCGTTCCGCAAGCGTCCGCTCTCCCCGCGGGCCCACCTCTGGCTGCTTCGGGGATCCATCCTCGGCGTGGCGATCTTCGCCTTCGCCTTCAGTCTCGCCTACACCCCGAACCAGTACGTCGCGATGTTCCTCGCGCTGACCGGAGCGATCTTCGTGGGCGGGGCGGGCAGCGCGATCATCGGCGGCCTGTACTGGCGGCGGGGAACGACCGCCGGCGCATGGACCGCCATGGTCGCCGGCATGACCCTCGCGGGCGGCGGCGTCATCGTGAAGCAGATCCCCCAGGCCCTGATCCATCCCGGGGAGATCGTGACGTTCGTCTCGGGTCCCACCGGGGACGCCCGGGTAGACGTGCCGCTGCCCGCGGGCGCGGGGTCCGGCGACGTCGTCGAGGTGCCGGAGGCGGGTGTTCGCATGCGGATCGAGGATCTCGCCGCGGGCGACGGCGATCTCGCCGCGACCGCGGCGATCGCGATCGTCGATTCCGCCGACGATCGTGAGCTCGGTCGATTCCGGATCGTGGCCGACGGATCCACCGTGACCGGGATCGGGCCGGACGGCGAGGCGCTGTCGTTGGAACTGCGTGGCGGACCGACCGGATTCGCAGGCGTCGTCGTCCGGGCGACCGGATTCATCCGGGACCTCAACGGCCAGATCCTCACCTTCTGGTCGATCGCGCTGTCGATCCTCCTCTACGTCGTCGTCTCGCTCTGCACCTGCCGGGAGCCGTTCGATCTCGACCGCATGCTGCATCGGGACGTCGGGCCGGCGAACGACGCGGGCGAACCACGGACGCGATGGTGGGAACGCCTCGGGTTCGGCCGGGAGATGACGCGCTGGGACCGCATCGTGACCGCGGTGACGATCTCCTGGCCGATCCTCTTCACCCTGGTCTTCATCGCCGGCATGCTTCGTCATCTGCTCGCGAAGCCGCTCGGCCTCGCCCCCGTCACCGACGAGGCCTGGCTGGAGGCGTGGGGCTGGTGGCTGTGGTGCGCGATCGGCACCGCGATGGTGGTGACGGTGTGGTTCACCATCGGTGGTCTGCGTGATCTCGTGCGGATGTTCCGTCTGATGGGGCGGGTGCAGGCGAACGATCTCGACGACGGACGCGTGATCGATCATCGGAACGCCGACGAAACGACGGGGGTCGACGACCATGCGTGACATCCACCTCCTGAACGACGGATGGAAGGTCCACCGTGATCGCGGCCCGGAATGCCCGATCGAACTGCCGACGACCGGGATCGACGCGGTGGTTCCGGGGTGCGTGCATCTCGACCTCATCCGGCACGGCCTGCTCGTCCACCCGGATCGTGGCGAAGGAGAGGCGGAACAGGCCTGGATCGGCCGGACGGACTGGACCTGGAGTCGTGCCCTGGGTCCGCAGGATCGCTTCGACGCGGGCGACGAGGCGGTGTGCGAGATCGTCTTCGATTCGATCGACACCGTCGGCGAGGTCCGGCTCGGGGACGACGTCCTCGGCGAGGTGGAGAACCAGTTCCACGCGCATCGCTTCAGGATCCCGAGCGAGGCCCTCGCCGGTCGGACGACGCTCTCGGTCTCGCTGCGCGGCCCGGTCGGGGAACTCGACCGCCGGGTCGCGATGTACGGGGATCGTCCGGTGAACGCGGATGGTGAATGGGGCGTCTACTCGTACCTGCGGAAGGCGGCCTGCAGTTTCGGCTGGGACTGGGGGCCGAAGTGTCCCAGTCTCGGGCTTCCCGGCGACGTCCGGATCGAACGATGGCGTGACGCGCGCATCGACGCGGTCCGGCCCCTGGTGACCACCTGCAACGACCGGCTCGCGGTCGTCGAGGTGTTCGTCGACCTGAAGCGGGATCCGACGACGTCGGGTGACGGCGACCTGCGGGCGACCGCGCGGCTCGAATCACCCGACGGCCGCGTCTTCGAGGTGGAGGGCGTCGGGGATCCCGGGGCGGATCTGGTCGCGATGCGGATCGAGGTCCCCGATCCCCTGCGCTGGTGGCCGCGCGGTCGGGGCGCCCAGCCCCTCCACGATCTCGAGGTCGAGGTGCATCGCGACGGGGACCTGCTCGACCGGGTCCGTCGCCGCATCGGACTGCGAATCGTCGCCCTCGATACCGGTCGCGATCCGGAGGGATCCCGGTTCAGGATCGTGGTCAACGGGGAACCCGTGTTCTGCCGCGGGGCGAACTGGATTCCCGAAGGCCTGTTCCCCGGGACCGCCGCCGACGCGGTGGTGACCGCGCGGATCGAGCAGGCGGTCGAGGCGAACTTCGACATGCTCCGGGTCTGGGGGGGCGGCGTCTACGAGTCGCAGGCCTTCTACGACGCGTGCGACGAGCGGGGGATCATGGTCTGGCAGGACTTCATGCTCGCCTGCGCGACCTATCCCGAGGAAGCGCCGTATCCCGACCTGGTCGAACGGGAGGCGCGGTTCCAGATCCGTCGACTCGCGGCCCATGCGTCGATCGTCCTGTGGTGCGGCGGCAACGAGAACGTGCTCGCGTGGCGGAACTGGGGATGGAAGGAACGAATGGATCCGGCCCGGTCCTGGGGCCGGCACTACTTCACCGAGCTGTTGCCGCGGATCGCCGCGGACCTCGATCCGTCGCGGCCGTTCCTTCCCGACAGTCCTTGGTCGGGATCGGTGGAGTCCGATCCGAACGATCCCGATCACGGTGATCGCCACACCTGGGATCTCAAGCTCGAGGACGTCCGGGAGATGGTGCCGCGTTTCGTGAGCGAGTTCGGTCACCAGTCGCCGCCCGCGCGTCGAACCATGGAATCGGCGATCGGGCCGGAAGCCTTCGCGAGTGAAACGTCCGAAGCGATGGCGGCCTTCGCGGGTCGTCAACGCGGATGGGGTGGCGATGAAGCGCAGTACGACCGATGGATGGACGACTGGTTCCTTCCCGCTCCGGATCTGGACGGTCGGATCTGGCGGATGCATCTGCTGCAGGCGCGAGCGACCACCATCACCTACGAGTGGCTTCGTCTCCATTCGAGTCGATGCGGTGGAGCGCTCGTCTGGCAGCTGAATGACGCGTGGACGGGACATTCCTGGTCGTTGATCGACGTCGCCGGTCGGGTGAAGCCCGCGTGGTGGGCCGCCCGCGCGGCCTGTGCACCGCGCCTGCTCGCCTTCTCCGTGGGGGAAGCCGGCATCGAGATCGCCGCGGTCAACGACACCGACGAGGCGTGGGCGGTGGATGGACCGTCCCGGGTACGGGTGCGACGGGTCGACACGTCAGGCGCGGACCTCGCGGCCGCGGCGATCGAATTCGACGTCCCGGCCCGCGGAACCCGCACGGCCTCCCTTCCCGCCGAACTCGTGATTCCGTCGGATCCAGCGGGAGAGATGCTCGTCGCGGATTTCGACGGGGACCGCGCATTCTGGTTCTACGGAAAGGACGCGTGGCTGTCGCTGCCGGCGCCGGCATTCGATCTTCGAATCCGACCTGCCGATTCGGACGCGTTCGACGTGGAGATCGGCGCGCGATCCGTCGTTCGCGACCTCCACCTCGACGAGAGCGCCCTCGGGGATGCCGTGCACGTGGATGCGAATCTCTTCTCGATGCTTCCGGGCGAGGTGGTCACGATTCGGATTCACGGGGTGCCAGCGCTTCTCGAGGACGACCTTCGACGACCGGGGGTGCTGCGGACCGCGAACGAATGCGGATCCGGGGCGAGCGGTGTTTGAACGGGTTTCCGCGGAAAACGGGAAAAAACGGGATGGCTCGCCGCGTCCGGCCTGCGCAATGATTGCGGGCGGTGGGGGACTCCGGCGTGAATCCGGATCCGGGCCGCACATCTCGCTGAAGCGACATCACATGGGCATGGGGCCCTTTTTCGATCGATGAAGCCCGTTTCATGCCGTGGAAAATCCGATTTTGTTCGAATGGCGGCGGTATGGAGCGAGTTGTTCGGTCGTTCGGCTCCTCTTGATTTCGCGGTTCCGTCCGGAAAAAGACTCAAGAAAAACCACGTACAAGCCGAACACAATCACAGCAAGGTCGTAGTTTGACGGCCAGGACCATGCGGGACTCCGCCGCGGCGGACGACCGACGATTCGACGAGTCATCTCTTTCTCCTCCTGCCACCTCGGGGCCTACCGGCGCCGGGGTGGTTGTTTTCACGCCCGGTCTCCTTCCGTCCGGTCGGATTCGCGGTGACGCCGCCGTGATGTCGCGTGGCGTCGCCCCATGGAGGTGCGGTGCGTCGATCGTTCGGATCAAACGCGAAGAAACGGCGAAGATGCACGACGCCCCGGTTCGTGGATCTATGGTCTTCCGGGGCCGGATCCGGGCGATGCACGATGCCGAGACAAGACGGCGAATCCACGAGCGAAAGCGAGCCATCCGCGATCGTCGGATCGACGAACTCCAAGCGAAGGCGCGACGCAGCGGAGGAACGGACGACCGACGTTTCTGGTGCCTTTCGTACGACCTGCATCACGCGCCCTGGACGACCAATCTCGAGCAGCTGAGGGAGATCGGGGTCGATCCGTGGATGCCGTCCGCGCTCGGTGCGGGCGAGGTGGGTCCGGCGCTTCGGGAGGTCGTCGAAGGGCTGGCGGTGCTTCAGGTGTTCCTGGTCCGCACCGATCACCTCGACGACCGCGCGTGCTATCGGCGGCTCCGGCTCGACGTGCTGCTCGATCGCGTCCGTGACGTCCCGCCCGCCACGGGCTCCCGGGAGTGGATCGATCTCGCGGGTGGGATCGATCGCAGCGCGGAACTCGCCGTGCATGCGACCGATGCGGAGCGGGAGTCACTCCGCGCATCGGGGGTGATCGTGCCTCCGCGGATGTCGCGACGCGCGGATCGGGACCGTTGGCTGCCAAGGCCCGGACCGCGATGAAGTCCGGATCAATCCGTGGTGGAACCGACCGACGTCGATGGACGGGACACGGGTTCGCCGCTCGCCGCATCGACCGACAGGGATGCGCCGACGCGCGACATCCACGCATCGAGTTCGAGGAGGAGGCGGTCGGTCACCGCGGGGCGTTCCGTGACGAGATCCCGCGTCTCGCCCAGATCCGACTCGAGGTCGTAGAGTTCCACCCTCGGGCCGTCGTGGAAGAAGAGCAGCTTCCATCGGTCACGGCGATACGAGGAAAAGGGTTCGATTCCAGGTCCGCTGGCGCCCCACTGGTGGGGCATGTGCCACGCGAGCCCGCGTTCCTCCCATGAATCGAGGGCGTCCTCCTCCCGGAGCAGTCCCCCGAGGGACCTTCCGTCCACCGAGGGGGCGTGGGTCGGCGGGACCGCGACCTTCGCGAAATCGAGGATGGTGGGGAAGAGATCGATCACCGAGACCGGGACGGAGATCCGACGCGCATCGGCGTGGATGCCGCTCGACGCCGGACCCGCGACGACCATCGGGACCCGCACCCCGCCCTCGTACGCCGACCCCTTCCCGCTCCGAAGCGGGGCGTTGTGAACGTGGGGCGGTCCGCCCCTGGCGTGCGCTGAGAGACCGCCGTTGTCGCTCGTGAACACGACGATCGTCCGGTCGGCGACATCGAGCTCGTCGAGGGCGTCGAGAATCCGTCCGAGCGCCGCATCGGTCGATTCGATCATCGTCGCGTAGGCGGCCTCTCGAGGGTCGAGGTCGCGATACGCGTCGAGGTGGCGATGGTTCGGCATGATCGGCGCGTGCACGGCGTAGGGCGCGAAATGGAGGAAGAAGGGGCGGTCGTCCGCGACGGTTCGCCGCAGTTCCTCGACGGCTTCCTCGGCGAGGACCTCCGTGAGGTAGACGTCCCTGCCGTGGTGTCCCTCCAGGCCGGGGACGTCCCAGACGCTCGTGCCCGTGCGCCCCTGCCGCTTCCGTGCGGCGAAGTCGTGGATCCCGTAGAAGCTTCCGGGACCGCCGGCCGCGTGCCCGGCGATGTTGGTCTCGAAACCCAGCCGGATCGGATCGGCGCCGCTGGTGCCGATCGCCCCGAAATGAGCCTTGCCGACGTGGATGGTTCGATACCCGGAATCGCGGAGGAGTCCGGGCAGCGTCACGTCCTCCTCGGAGAGTCCCTCGAGACGCCAGTCGGGGCGGCGGAGTCGGGGATGGGCGGTCGAGGTGTCACGGTCGGCTCGAAGCGTCCAGTAGGTGATCCCCGAGCGGGCCGGATGCCGTCCGGTCATGAAGGCCGCGCGGGTCGGCGTGCAGACCGGACTCGCCGCATACGCGTCGGTGAACGCCACGCCGCGTTCCGCCAGCCTTTCGAGATTCGGGGTCCGGTAGCGCCGGTTGAATTCCGTGATCTCCGGTCCGAACGGAACCGACACGTCCTGCCATCCGAGATCGTCCACCATGACGACCACGATGTTCGGAGGCGGGTCGGGGTCGGCCGCACCGGCGGTTCCGCCGAGCATCCCCGCCAGCATGGACAACCCGATCCGGAGCCCGGTCACGAGTCCGCCGGGCGTCGAACGCTGGGCACGATGTCGGGTGATCAACGCCATGGTGACCAAGGCTAACCGTCGGAACGGTCCCCGGTCTCCCGCATCGAGCCGGATTCCGCCGAGGGATCCCCGGGATTCGCTGGAAAACGGGGGTTCGAGACCACGGTTCCGGCCGGAGGTTGACCACCCCGCCCCTGCGTCATTATCTTCCCCGGCCGCCGGATCGATCGGTCCGGCCCACCAACTCTTCCGGGAATCCCGACATGTCGATTGCGAGCACCATCGTCCCCGAGCAGGCCGCGTCCGTCGCGGACGCGACTTCAACCGCCGCCGATCCCGCCGCGGCGCCCTCCGCCGGCGAAATCACCGAATGGGCGTCGCAGGCGACGAACCAGCTCGTCGATCTCGCGGTCGCCTACGCCCCGCGACTCGGACTCGCGGTGCTCGTCCTGGTGGTCGGTTGGATCGTGATCGGATTCATGCGACGCGGCATCAACCGCATCCTCTCGATGCGAAGCATCGATCCCACCGTCGGCAACTTCCTCGGAAGCGTCGCGGCGATCGCCCTCAAGGTCATGCTGCTGCTCTCGGTCGCGGGCATGGTCGGCATCGAGGTCACGTCCTTCATCGCGATCCTCTCCGCCGCCACCCTGGCGATCGGCATGGCGTTGAAGGGGACCCTGTCGAACTTCGCCGGTGGCGTCAGCGTGATGATCTTCAGGCCCTACAAGGTCGGCGACTTCATCGAGGGCGGCGGTCACAGCGGAAGCGTGAAGGCGATCCAGATCTTCAACACCGTTCTGACCACCGGCGACAACCGCACCATCATCATCCCCAACAACGCCATCTCCACCGCATCGCTGGTGAACTTCTCCACCCAGCCGACGAGGCGGGTCCAGATCGACGTCGGCATCGGGTACGAGGACGACATCGACAAGGCTCGCGACATCGTCACCAACCTGCTCGTCGCCGACCGGAGGATCCACACGGATCCCGCGCCGATGGTCGTGGTGGGCGCGCTCGGCGCGAGTTCGGTGGATCTCGTGATCCGATTCTGGGTGGATGCCGCCGACTTCTGGCCCACCAAGTTCGACTACAACGAACGGATCAAGAAGGCCTTCGACGCCGCCGGCGTCAACATCCCGTATCCCCAGCAGGTGGTGCGGTACGTCGGGGATTCCTCGGGCGGGCCGGCTTGATCCTCATCGGACGCTTCGCGGATCGTCACGCAACCGGTCGAGGATCGCCTGCAGTCTGGCCACCTCCTCCGGGTGCGTCTTCGCGAGATCGGTGGTCTCGCCCGGATCCCTCGCGAGATCGTAGAGTTGCACCGAAGGACCATCGTGCTCCGGCTCGACCCGTCGAGGCGCGGTGAAGCCGCCACTGCCGAGTCCCTCCACCAGCTTCCAGTCCCCGACCCGGACCGCGAACATGCCGTCGAGGCTGTGATGCACGATCCCTTCCCGGCCCGCGAGGTTCCGGGCGTCGCCCGACACCAGCAGCGGACGAAGATTCACCGAATCCTCGCCGCCCGGGGTCCCGACGGGGCGTCTCGCGGTCGTGCCCGGCATCGCGGTCGCGAGGCTGGTCGCGTAGAGATCGGTGAGGCAGATCGTCTCGTCTCGAACCGTTCCCGGATCGACGATTCCGGGCCACCGCACGAGGAACGGGACGCGATGCCCCGCTTCGTGGATGTCCGCCTTCTGGCCTCGCCAGGCGAGGTTGGATGCGTGTCCCCAGCGTCGGACGTCTGCGACGGGCCAGTGGGATCCGTTGTCGCTGGTGAACACCAGCAAGGTGTCGGTCCCCAGTCCGCAACCGTCGAGGGCATCGATGAGTCGACCCATCTCGAAATCGATCTGGTTGACGAAGTCACCGTAGTGTCCGGCGCCGCTCGATCCCCGCCAGGCGGCGTCCGGAAGCCACGGCGTGTGCGGGGCGCTCAGGCAGAGTTCGAGGAAGAGCGGTCGATCCGGCCGTTCGACCGCATGGCCCTCGATGATCCGGATCGATTCGTCGATCGACCGCGAGAGGACGGCATCGTGCTCGAAGCCCTCGGCGATGGGCCCCGCGCGCCAGAAGCCTCCGCCGTTCTGGCGTCGATGTCCGGAACCTTCGATGGTTCCGCTCGGCGGTGGGTCCCCGATGCCGTCCCGGAACCAGCAGTAGGGCGGGATGTCGAGCGAGCTCGGGATGCCGACGCTCTCGTCGAATCCCACGGTGTGCGGGCCGGCGTCGATCGCGCCGCGCCAGTCCGTCGGCTTCTCCGAACCGAGGCCGAGGTGCCACTTCCCGACGAACGCGGTGCGGTAGCCGAGCTTCCGCAGCTCGCTCGCGATGGTCGGACGTCCCGGTTCGACGAGGAGCGGGTCGTCGGTCCAGAGGACCCCCGACTTCAGGGAACCTCGCCAGCAATAGCGCCCGGTGAGGATGCCGTACCGGGTCGGCGAGCAGACCGCGCTGGGGGCGTGCGCGTCGGTGAACTGCGCTCCGGCGCCTGCGATTCGGTCGAGGTTCGGGGTGCTGGTCGCGGCATCCGGGTTGTAGCACCCGAGGTCTCCGATCCCGAGATCGTCGGCGAGGATGATCACGATGTTCGGGGGTGTCGGCGGCGTCGCCGCGGGACGAGGTGCGGCACGGCACCCCGAGAGCGGGAGGAGGAGGAGGATCGCCGTCATTCGCGAAAGGATCATCCGACGACCCTACCACGGGATTCCGCGATCCCGTAACTTCTCCCACTTCGATCCACGCTCTGGAGTCCCCATGAATCTCGATCACTACGTGACGCTCGGTCGATCCGGCCTTCGCGTCTCGCCCTTCTGCCTCGGCTGCATGACCTTCGGCGACGAATGGAAGGCGGTCGGAACCGACGAAGCCGGGAGTCTCGACGTGCTCGCGGCGTATCTCGACGCCGGCGGCAACTTCCTCGACACCGCGAACGTCTACACCATGGGGCACAGCGAGGCGATCATCGGCGACTACTTCGCCGGTTCGCCGCTGGTGGCCCGGGACCGCGTGGTCATCGCGACGAAGTTCTGCGGGAACATGCATCCGGGCGATCCCAACGGCGGGGGAAGCGGACGGAAGGCGATCATGCACCAGCTGGAGGACTCGCTTCGACGACTCCGCACCGACCACGTCGATCTGTACTGGTGCCACTTCCATGATCCGCACACCCCGATCGAGGAGACGATGCGGACCCTCGACGATCTCGTGACCAGCGGAAAGGTCCGTTACATCGGGCTCAGCGACACGCCGGCGTGGATGGTCGTCCAGGCGCAGTACGAAGCCATGCTTCGAGGTTGGAATCCGTTGTGCGCCCTGCAGATCGAGTACAGCCTCGCGCAGCGAACGGTCGAAGCCGACCTGGTGCCGATGGCCAGGGCCCACGGTCTCGGGGTCACGCCGTGGAGTCCGCTGCGGGCGGGGATCCTCTCCGGCAAGTACCGGCGGGATCGACGTCCAGAGGTCGGGACGACGCGGGTCGCCGAGGAGAGCCCCCATCTCAACGAACGGAACTACGGGATCATCGAGACCCTGGTGTCGGTCGCGGAGGAACTCGGTGCTTCGCCTGCGCAGGTGGCGCTCCGGTGGGTCCAGGACCGCGCGGGCGTCGCAAGCACGATCATCGGCGCGCGACGGAAGGATCAGCTCCTGGACAATCTCGGGGCGTTGTCGCTCACGTTGACGGAGGCGCAGACCGCGCGACTCGACGAGGTCTCGGCACCCACGCTTCCCTTCCCCCACGAGTTCCTCGGGTTCGCCGCGAACGCGATCCGGGGGGGCGAGACCGTCGACGGATCGACCAGCGTCCGACCGGAATTCCTGCCGGCGACCGACGAACAGCGTTGGTGACCGTGGCGGAATCCCGTCGGACGAACGAGCCGACGCCCGCATCCTGCGGGGACGGCTCGTTCGCCATCAGGAGAGAATCGTCCGGGCGGTGCCGCTCAGCAATCACCCCATCCGACCATGAGCGCTCCCAGGTCCTCGCCGTCGATCCTGCCGTCGCCGTTCAGGTCGGCGTCGCAGGCGTCGTCGCCGCAGTCGCCCCAGGCCGCGAACAGGATGCCCTGGTCGCGACCGTCCACCATGCCGTTTCCGTCGAGGTCGCCGCGACAGGCGGTGCAGGTGTCGGACGCCTGTCCGACGCATGTCTCGTCCCAGGCGTCGTCGCAGCAGAAGGGGTCGGTCCGGCAGACGAGATCGCAGCAGGTCGAATCGTCGCAGGAAGGCGTCTCCCGGGCGGCGAGACAGCCGCCCGCCGCGGGCTCGCCGCAGTCCGGAAGCGTCGAGAGCATGATCGAGGCGAAGGTCGTCATCTCGCCGCCGTCGGATCCGGTCCCGACGCCGCGGACGTCGGCGACGGCATCGAAGGTGAATCGATACCGGCCGGGGCGCAGCAGGCCCGANTGCGCGTGTTCCAGNGNGGCCTGCTCACCGGNNACGCCGGCGTGGGACCAGTCGAGGATCGTCTCGATCNTCGCGCCCGTCGAGTCGATCCGTTCCAGAATCGCNGATCCGACGATCCNGCCCTCGTCCANCGAGAACCTTCCGTGGAAGACCGCGTCCGCCAGAAGNTTCCCGGTTCGACCGANCTCGAAGGTCGCGACCANGTCGCTTCGACCCAGGGTGCCACCGCCGTCGTGGTCCTCCGTCCTCGCGGAGACGAAACCACCGACGTATCCGGCCTCGACCCGGGTCCACTGCCAGACCTCGCCGATGCCGCCGGCATCGTCGCGATAGCCGGCGTCGAACCACGTGCCGGGATCCCGGTTGGCGGCGTGATGGGGCATGTCTCCGAGCGAGGGACCGGCGAGGTGGATCTCGTTGCTCCGATGCGACGCGATATTCCGGAAGGGCTCGATCGAATCGACGGCGGCGGCGACGCCGGTGGCGAGAAGCAGCCCGGTGGTGCCGGCGATGGTGACGAGGTGGTCCATGGGTGTTCCTTCCTTCGAGCATTCCGGTGGCTACCGGCCGGTAGACGGTCGTGGGCTCGTCGTGACGCGCTTCGAGGGATCGAATCGAGGAATTCCGCCTATATTCGACTCCATGGATCGAGCCAAGTTGATTCAGGCCGTCACGGGGTTGGTGACCGACGATCCCCGGATCCGGGTCGCGTGGCTCGGGGGGGCGGATGCCACCGACCGGGTCGATCCCCGCAGCGATCTCGATCTGATGCTCGCGGTGGATCGCGACGACCGGGAGATCGCCCTCGGGGCTTTCGAGGAAGGGCTCGATCGACTGATCGGCATCCGCCATCGGTATCGGTCCGTCGAACCGCACTGGACCGGCTTCGACCAGGTGATCTACCTCGGTCGGGATCTCTCCGATGATCTCGCGATCGATCTCTCCATCGTGCCGACCGACACCTCCCCCGAACGCCGTCTGATCGAGGTGGATCGCCACGGCGAACCCGTGGTCCTCGTCGATCGCCTCGGTTGGTTCGACCGGCCCACCCGGAGCGACGTCGATCGCCACGCGGCCCTGATCGAACGGAGGCTGGCCCGGATCGGCGGGCTCCATGCGTTCTTCGTCTCGATGGTCGGAAAGAGCATCGAGCGCGGCCGCGACCTCGAGGCGCTCGACGGATATCGCACCAGGCTGCTCGCACCGCTGTGCGATCTCATGCGGATCGAGCATGACCCGGATCGGTTCGACTTCGCGTTCCGCTACCTCGATCGGGACCTGCCGCTCGAGGAGCGACGACTGCTTGAATCACTGGCGTTCGTCCCGGACCAGCAGGGGATCGCGCCCCGGCTCGCCCGTTGCGACGAGGAGATCAGGCCCCGCCTCGCCCGCCTCAACCTCGTCCGCGGGGGTTCCGTTCGAGAAGCAGGCGATTCGGCGACGCCTTCGGACCGTAGGTGATCCCGAAGCGTTCTCGAGCGACGGTCGAGATCAGGTCGACCACCTCGGCCGGATCGTCGACGACCTGCAGCCGGTCGGGATCCTCGGGCGAGATGGTGCCTTCCTGAAGCATGCGATCGCGCAGGAAGCCCAGCATCGGCTCCCAGAACTCCCGGCCCATCAGCACGATCGGGAAGTCCACGACCTTGCCGGTCTGCACGAGCGTCGCGATCTCGAAGAGTTCGTCCAGGGTGCCGAACCCGCCTGGCATCACCACGAAGGCGTAGGAGTACTTGACGAGCATCACCTTCCGGACGAAGAAGTAATGGAAGGGGATCTCGAGGTCGAGGTACGGATTCGACGACTGCTCGTGCGGGAGTTCGATGGTCGCGGCGATCGAACGCCCGCCCACGTCCTTCGCGCCCCGGTTGGCGGCCTCCATGATCCCCGGGCCACCGCCGGTCATGATGGTGAACCCGGCCTTCGCGATGAGCGCGGAGGTCTCGCGGGCGAGCTGGTAGTGGGGATTCTCCTCGGTGAATCGAGCGGATCCGAAGACGGTCACGCAGGGGCCCACGAAGTGGAGTCGGCGAAAGCCGCGGAGGAACTCGTTGGCGATCCTGAGGATCCGCCCGAACTCGAAGCGCCTGGACTGCGGTCCCTCCAGGAACTGGAGCTCGGGAATGCCTTCCTGTTGACGCGGTTCCGGGCTGGTCTCGGGGTTCATCATGGCTCCATGCTACGTTCCGGGCCCGCCGGGGCGTCGTGGATCGATGCGATACCATTCGGTCATGAGCACGATCCTCTCCGACGGCGTCTGGACCCGCGTGGATGGCGACCACGATCCGTTCCAAGCGATCGATCCCGCCACCGGCGAGCGCATCGATCCGGGATATCCCGTCTGTTCATGGACGGATCTCGATCGGCTCGCCGTCGCGGGTTCACGTGCGGCCGGGCATCCGGCGAACCAGGACCCGACGCGGATCGCCGGATTTCTCGAGGACTACGCGGATCGCCTCGATGCTCGAAGAGAGGCGATCGCCGCGATGGCGCACCGGGAGACCGGGCTGCCGCTCGAACCGAGACTCCGGGTCGTGGAGTTCGACCGGATGCTGGGACAGCTCCGGCAGGCGGCGGCGGCGGCCCGCGACGTCGGTCCGGATTCCTGGCGATCGCCGATCAGGGACGAGGCCACGGGAATCCACGCCGATCGTGGTCCGCTCGGCGGGCCGGTGCTCACCATCGGCCCGAACAACTTCCCCCTCGCGTTTCACGCGGTGTCCGGGGGTGACTTCGCATCCGCCATCGCGGCCGGGAACCCCGTCATCGCGAAGGGGCATCCGCTGCATCCCGGGACGGGTGCGATGCTCGCCGAATGTGCGGCCGGGGCGCTCGTCGATTCGGGCCTGCATCCCGCGACCGTCCAGTTCTTCCACCACTGCAGGCCGGAGGACGGACTTCGCCTGATCGCCCACCCCGCCGTCGCGGCGGTCGGTTTCACGGGGAGTCGCAACGCGGGCCTCGCCCTCAAGGCGGCGGCGGACGCCGCGGGGAAGCCGAGTTTCCTCGAGATGTCGAGCGTGAATCCCGTCTTCGCCCTGCCCGGTGCGGTGTCGGCGGGTGCGGAGGAGATCGGGGCGGCGTGGGCGGGCTCGATCCTGATGGGCGCCGGCCAGTTCTGCACCAAGCCCGGAATCATGATCGCGATCGGCGATGGTTCGGAACCGCTTCTGGAGGCGGCCGTCTCGGCCTGTGAATCCGCGCCGCCGGGGATCCTCTTCTCGGCGGAAGGGGTCGCGACGCTGCAGTCCGGTCTTCGGGAGATGACGGATGCAGGCGCCGAAGTCCGGTGTGGTGGTTCCGCGGCCGGTCCGGGGAGTCGGTTCGAGGCGACCGTGCTGGCCGTCGATTCGAACCGATTCGCGGATCGATTCGAAGTCCTCGCCTCGGAGCGGTTCGGTCCGGTCGGACTCTTCGTCGCGGCGTCCGGCATGGATGAGGCGATCGCGATCGCGGGCCGGCTGGAAGGTCAGTTGACGGTCACCATGTACACGGGTGACGGGGACGACGACGCCTGGGATCGCCTTGCCCCCGTCCTGCGTTCCCGATGCGGTCGGCTTCTCGAGAACAAGATGCCCACCGGGGTCGCGGTGGTGCCGTCCATGGTCCATGGCGGGCCGTATCCCGCGACCGGGCATCCCGGTTTCACGGCGGTCGGCATGCCGACGAGCGTCGCACGGTTCTCGATGGCCCGGTGCTGGGACGGCGTCGCGGCCGGGCATCTTCCCAGCTGGCTCCGATGACCGGCGAGAACATCGCATCCCGACTCGACGGCCTTCGGATCGGAATCCTGCATCACGACCGGACCCGGATCGTCAGGCGCGGCTATCTCATCGAGCTGATGGCGGATCTCTGGCAGGCTCGTGGAGCCGACGTGGTCGACATCATCGGCACCGACACGCGGGTTCCGGTGGACCTGCTCCTGCTCCACGTCGACCTCTCCGTGGTTCCCGAAGCGTATCGTCGTTTCGCGGAGGAGCACCCTTGCGTGCTCAATTCGTCGGCGGTCGACATTCGGAAGCGCAGCTACCTCGACGATCTGGTCGGGCGTGAAGACGTCTCTTCGGGGCCGGTCATCGTCAAGTCGAATCTGAATCACGCCGGGCTTCCGGAGCGACTGCTCGCGGCTCCACGGAGCGGTCTCGGAAGGCTCACGGCCGGAATCGGAAGACGAATCCGGCGGCGGCTGGGGCTGGTCGATGAGATCCGGTTCAAGAGCGACTACGAGATCTTCCCGGATCGCGAATCCGTTCCCGCAAGGAGATTCGAGGATGGTTCGGTGGTCCAGCGTTTTCGCCCCGAGCGACGTGACGGGGAGTTCGTCCTGCGCGAGTACTACTTCCTCGGCGACGTCGAGGTGCTCAGCATGGAGATCGGCTCGGATCCGGTCCTCACCACCGGGCGGCAGGTCGAACACCGGATCGCGTCTCCGCCGCCGGAGGTACGGGCGGTTCGAGATCGGTTGAATCTGGACTACGGGAAGATCGACTTCGCCTGCCCGGAGGGCGATGTGGTGGTCTACGACGCCAACAAGTGCGTCGGCGTTCGAGCGGACCCCGGTGAACCCACTCGCAGGATCGCGTCGGCCCTCTCGCGGGGCATCGACGCCGTGGTTCGCGCCTGAGCTCGCCGGATCACTTCGGTCGGCTGCGTTTCGCGATCTCGATGACCTTCAGGGCGTGTTCACGGACCGGTCCCTCGACCGGTAGTCGTGGCTGCCGGAGGCGCTCGTCACCCATTCCGAATTCGGACTGGACCAGATTGACCAGGTGCACGAACTCCGGAACGGCGTCGAGGCGGAGCAGCGGGAGGAACCACCGGTAGAGCGATTCGAGTTCGGTCCGTTCGCCGGTGGTTCGCGCCGCGAGGGCGAGGTTCCACAGGCGGATCGACTCCTCCGGAAGCGCGTTCACGAGTCCCGCGATCCAACCGTCGGCGCCGGCATCCGCACCCTCGACCGCCATGTCGTCGATCCCGACGAAGACCGCGAGCCGATCGTCCAGATGTTCCCGGATCTCCCGGAACCGTCGGATGTCGCCGCTGGATTCCTTGGTGGCGTGGAGATTCGCATGGGCGTCGGCGAGTTCGGCCAGTTCGTTCGGCCGGACGTCGACGCGGGAGGCGATCGGGTTGTTGTAGAGCATGCAGGAGAGCGGTGTGGCGTCGATCACCGCCGAGAAGTGGGCCTTCATCTCGCGCCAGGGTCCGGAGTACGCGTAGGCGGGCAGCACCATCAGTCCGCGACATCCCGCGGACTCGGCGGCGCAGGCGATGTCGATCGACTCCCGGGTCGAGACCGCGCTGACCGCGGCGATCACGGGGATTCGATCGCCGACGGCGTCGTGACAGGTCTTCCAGACTCGGACCTTCTCGTCGAGGGAGAGTGCGCCACCTTCACCCAGGGAGCCCGGGGTGACGATCGCGGTGCAGCCGGCATCAGCAAGTCGGGTGACCTGCTCCGCCAGTCTCCGGTGATCGATCGACAGATCGGTTTCGTACGGATTGGTGATCGCGGGCATCACGCCCTGCCAGTCGGTTCGTTCCATCGGTTGATTCCTCGGTGCTGATTGCAGCGAGAGGGTACCCGAGACCGTGCGTCGACCTCCCGGGTCGGCCGGACGGCGGACGAGCGGATCCGGCATCCGGGTGGGGATCCCATCGTCGGCCTTGCGGCGATGTCCGTCACCTGTCCGGGAATATCAATTGCTGAACGTCCTCTGGCGTCCGTTTCGAGCTTCGGAGGACGGAGCATGATCCGCGGGGTTAGTCTCGGTCCCGTCACCATCGGTTTTCAGCATCGATCCCCGGACGAGGTTCCTGCCGACGAATCGCCCCTGCGTGTCGGCGAAATCGATGACGCACGCGTTCATGGACGTGTTCCGATTGAGAAAGGACCTGACATGAAGGAGATTCCGTCGAAATCTCGGATTCGCCGTCGACGTCTCGGTCTCGCGATGTCCAGGTCCCCGATTCGACACCTGCTTCGGATCTATTACGGATTGAGTCTTTGGATCCTGTCGTCCTTCCTGCGAAGAAGCGGGGAGGTCTGTGCGATCGTGCTTTCCGGAAGCGCGGTCCGAGGCACGATGCGATACGGAGTCAGCGACATCGACTTCTTCGTCGTCATCGACTCGGGACCACAGTCCGAGCGGATTCGTGACAACATCGGGGTCGACCTGGCGTTTCTACGTCGCTTCCTTCTTCCCCTGGCCGACGCCGGCGAGACCGCAGTCCTCACGGTTTCCGATCTCCATGCCCTGGGTGTCGTCAAACCGCACCTCTTCAAAGCGGATAACCAGTTGAGCGTTCTCTGCACCCGGTCGGACTTCGATCTCGAAGCGGTCATGAACCTGCAGAACGGAACGGAGTGCTCGCCTGAAACCGTCCGGATGTCGCAGCTCTCCGACGTCTGGAGGAAGTTCCTCGTCTATCTCGAACACTGCGTCTACGATCCGGTGCTTGCTCGAAACGTCCTGTCACGAGTCGTGGAGCGACTCCGGGAGGTCGTCCCCGTCGAGTCCGATGCGACCGACGATCCCGATGCAGTCTTCGCGCGGTTCCTCGATGCGCTCGGATGTTCCACTTCCAGTCGCATGGGCGATCATCGAGTGAAGGTGCCCAATCTGCTCTTTCGAGAAAGCCTTCCCCTCGACGTCATCCGCGACTTCAGCGGCGTTCCCGAATCCATGACCGTCATGCGGGTCTCGGCCGACACCAAGAACCCGTCGGTTCCGACCCTGGCCGACCTCGACGTGATCAGGACCAGGGGGGAGGCGGACTACGTCCAGGTGGGCAGCGTGCTCCTCCCATTCGTCTCGGAGGGGGCCTACGGAATCCTCACCCGGGACGCCAATCCCCTGACCTTCTCGGCCATGTCGGGTGAGGAACCCCCGAACGGGGTGATCTCACGACTGCAGTCGATCAACGAGGCCGAGGCGTCCCAGCTCGCGGGTGACACGGGATTCATCTTCCTGAACGACCCGTCCAAGCTGGTGTTCGCGGTGGGGGAGATCCTCCACTTTCTCGGTCGTGAGTCACCAGAACGACTGGATGCCATTCAACATGCCCTGGACGCGGGCGAGGAGGCGGAGGCGTGCTTCGAGGCCCAGGCCGTACTCAGGGGGACGACGCGGGAATCCCATCGAGTCTCGGTCCTCATCCCCACCTACAACCGATCGGGCCTGCTCAGGGAGACGATCCAGTCCCTCCTCGAGCAGTCGAGGAAGCCGGACGAGATCCTGGTGATCGACAATGGCTCGACCGACGACACCGCGGAATGGCTCGATGGGATGTCGGTCGAGCACGAGCACCTCCGTCGGGTCCTCGAGACCGAAAAGGGGATCATCGCCGCTCGCAACCGCGCGATTGCGGATGCCGATCCGGATTCGGACGTGGTTCTCTTCATCGACGACGACTGCCTTGCGCCCGTCGACTGGGTGAAGGACATGATGCTTCCCTTCGAATACGACCCCGACATCGTCTCGTGCGGGGGCGGCATTTCATTCCGGGACGACGATTGCACGCCCTGGGGGGATTTCTACCGTCAGAAGTACCGACGTGAATCGCTGGAGTCCGCCCGATGATCATCCGGTGGAACCAGAAGTACTTCACGTTTCGCTACCTTCCCATGGAGCAGCGGAAGGCGGTGAGCCTCTTCTTCCAGGGAGGGAACGTCGGATTCCGCCGAAAGACCTTCGACGTGGTGGGGAACTACGATCCGGTGATGAACGCCTGCGAGGATGTCGACATCGGCATTCGTTTCAGCGAGCACGGAAAACTGTTCTCGCAGCCCGGTGCCAGAGTGACGCACACGTCGAACTTCACGTTCAGGAAGATCATCGACCAGTGGTGGTTGACCGCCAAGTACCAGGTCAAGATCATGCGGAAGATCTCGGGGGGCGGCATCGAGATCTTCTCGAACACCGGGGCGAAGAATCCGGAAGCGACCGACCATCAATGCTGGATGGCACGACCCCTGCCCGTCACGGTGATCGTCTTCCTCTCCTCCTTCCTGTTCATGAATCTGAGCCTGGCGGTGCTGGTGCCGGCCCTGATCCTCGGATGCTGGCCGGTGTCCATTCCGGCATCGGTGGTCCTGGGCATCACCGCGTTCAGATATTTCCGCACCGACTTCACACGGACCGATCTGGGGATCGGTCGGAGATTGCGGTTCTGCTTCATTCGTTTCGTGATCAACGAGATGTTGCTCTGGGGGTCTCTGTTGCAGGGTTTGAAGGAGCGGATGATCTACGTCAGCCACGAGTTCGGCTCGGTCTGACGGGGATCCTGCCGCCGGCGGGCATCGAGTGACGGCGCGGGCCGAAGTGCTCGCCGAAGGCCTCGCTTCAGTCGATTCCAAACCGATATGGATCCTCGGGGTCCAGATGCAGTTCGGCCTCGGCGGTGATCCAGGCTCGGCCGGAGACCGTCGGAATGATCTCGCCCGCCCGCTCCCCCCGGTGGTAGCGACCGATGAATCGGCTTCCGAGAATCGATTCCTGAACCCATGGATCGCCGGGGTCGAGCCTTTCATCGGCTGCCAGGCAGGCCAACTTCGCGCTGGTGCCGGTTCCGCAGGGGGAGCGGTCGTAGGCCCCGCCGGGGCAGAGCACGAAGTTCCGGCTGTCGCACCCGACCGAACCCGGCCCGAACAGTTCGACGTGATCGATCGGGCCGGCGTGGAGGCCGGTGCCGTCCCGCCCCTCCGCGTTCATGGTCCGACGGATCTCGCGGGCGACGGACAGGAGCGCATCGCGATTGGCGGGGTCGATCGATTCACCGTGATCGTCGACGAGCGCGAACCAGTTGCCGCCCCAGGCGATGTCGGCGTGGACCGTTCGGTCGCGAAGCCGGACTTCGACGCGTCTTGCGGTGCGACGGGACGGGACGTTCTCGACCGCCACTCCCCCGGCTTCGGCGACGCTCGCGGTGATCGGTCCCACCGGCGTGTCCAACCGGATCCGATCGCCCGGAGTCCTCGAGACGCGCCCGAGATGCTGGAGGGTCCTCACCACGCCGATGGTTCCGTGGACGCACATCCCGAGCACCCCGACGTTGTTCGCGAAGATCACCGTCGCATCCGAGGACTCGTCGATCGGCGGCCCGAGGAACGCCGCGACCATCGCATCGGATCCCCGCGGTTCCAGGAGGATGCCGCGCCGGACTCCGTCGTATTCCCCTTCCAGTCTGGACACCCGCTGTTCGATCGAATCCGAACCGAGATCCGGGCCGTCGACGACGACCCGGGTCGGTTCGCCCTCGGTGTGACTGTCGATGGTCGAGATCCGCATGCACGGGATCCTAGCGACGCGGCGGACGTGGGGCGTCAGCTCAGGATTCGACCTGATCCGGAGCGTCTTCGTACCGGCGCCAGTCCGGAAGGACGTCGGTCATCTCGGGAATGAGCGACTCGAGGAAGTCGGTCACCTGGGTCTCGAAGCGTTCGAGGTTGCGGGCGTCGTCGGATGCCGACCCGGCCGGCAGGGTCGCGTTCAACTGGATCTTGCAGTAGTAGGCGTATTCCGAGGTCAGATCGAACGCCACGTTCTCCACCGCGAGGGCGTTGGGCGTCGTTCGTCCGTTCGCCACGAAGAAGTAGCCGCCGAAGTTCTGGACGGAGAGGTCCCGGGGATCGGAGAAGACGGTGGTTCGAAGGGTGTAGTCACCGACCGGAAGCGGACGATCGGCGTACTCCCCGGTGACGGGATTCAGACGCTGGACGGTCCGGTACGGGTCACCCGTGGCGCGGTTCCTTCGCTCCGACGCCTGGCTGGGAAGGTCGAGCTCGAGGTCGATCTCGAAGGGATCCTGGACCGAGACCAGGCCATGGTTCTCCCAGCAGATCTCGGGAACGTGGGGCGCGGTCCCGGCGAGATCGGTGTAGTAGGCGAGATGCAGCTGAAGCAGGCCTTCCCGAGGGTCCCCGTTCAACGCGTAGCGTCGTTGCAGATATCGACTGGTGCCGAGGACCTCGATCAGGGTGTCGGCGAAGATCTCGTCCTCGCCGAATTTCTCCCAATCGCCGATTCGGTCGGGGAGTTCGTCGATCGGTGACTGCGGGGGGACCTGCTTCTTGACCAGGTGGATTCCGAGACGCTCGATGGTGGCGTTCACGACGAACCCTCCCAGCAGGAGGGTCGCGGCGAGGCAGATCCCGACGACCTTCACCCCGGGATCGAAACGAGCTGGTGGCGTTTCCCGGCCCTCCGCGCTTCCGGCCCCTCTCCGCAGGCGATTGCCCTCCTCGTCCTCGTCGAGCGGTCGGAGGAACCACATGAGCAGCATGAAGAGACCGAAGGTCGGGATCATCCACGCAAGTCCGACGAGGGAGTGGAACTCGCCGAACATGAAATCATCCCCGTTCATGCCGAGGATTCCGAGGGTGCAGATCCTCAGGACGTTGATGAAGATGGCGATGGGCAGTCCCGCCGTGATCAGGCACAATCGGAGCCACCACCGATCGAGCCCGACGTAGGCGATCACGGTGCCGAGGGCGATGAAGGCCATGAGCATCCGCATCCCGGAACAGGCCTCGGCGACGTCGAGGGGGTACTCCCGTCCACCCGGAAGCAGGACGACGATGTGGTTGCCGCGAAGCGGCATGAGGTCGTAACCGAGCAGATCCAGCGCATGCCACGACCCCCAGGACGCGATCGACTGCATCGGCAGGGTGATCTCGAGGAGGACCTTGTCGGTGATCCGCTGGCCGAAGACGAGGATGTAGAGGAGGGGGAACCA
>NYWD01000048.1 GCA_002684855.1 Planctomycetaceae bacterium
AGCAGCAGCAGCAGGAGCAGCAGCAGCAGCAGCAGCAGCAGCAGCAGGAGCAGCAGCAGCAGGAGCAGCAGCAACAGCAGCAGCAGGATGAGCAGCAGCAGGATGCGCAGCAGCAGGAGGGTCGCCCGGAGGACGAGGAGGAGAAGGACTCCACCGCCAACCCGACACCGTCGGCCGGCTCGGACGAGGCTGATGCGTCCGAACCACGAATGACCCGGGAGGAGGCCGAACGACTCCTGCAATCGGTGCGGGACAAGGAACGCGAACGGCGGAAGGCCCTCGCCGACGCCGAGGAACGGCGTCCGAAGAAACCCGTGGAGCGCGACTGGTGATGCATCACGCCTCCTTCCCATCATCAACTCGACGTTGGGTCCCGCCCATGCCGCAGCTGCTGGCGATGATCCTCGCCTGCGTCGCGAGCCTGCACCCGACCGCCTTCGCGGACGGTCAGGCGGAGTTCAAGTTCGGCCAGCGTGAGGTCTGGGTCGGACAGCCGTTCCTGCTCGAAGTCGACATCGTGAATGCCGAAGAATGGACCGAACCGCAGGTCCCGGAGATCGACGGACTCACGAGCACGGTGCTCCCCAGCGCGCGCGAGAGCACCTTCACCCAGATCATCAACGGAGTCGCCACGACCCGGTCGACCAGGACCTACGTGGTCCGATTCGTCGCCACCCGCCCGGGAATCATCGAGATCCCGTCCATCGGACTGACCGTCGACGGCAGGCGGTTCGAGAGCGACCCCTGGCGAGTCATCGCGACCAAGAGCGAGGTGGGCGATCTCCTCGTCGTCGAGATCATCGGCACCCCGAAGAAGGCATGGGTCGGGCAGCCGGTTCGACTGACCCTGCAGATCTGGGTGCAGCAGTTCGTCGATCGAGCGAATCGGATCCGACTGGACGAGGCCGACATGTGGGGACTCATCTCCGCGGGTGAGTCCTCCTGGGGCCTGTTCGAGGAATCACTCGAAGCGCTCGCGAGGAATCGCCGCCGCCCGTCGGGCCGTCGGGTCGAGCGTGGTGATCGGACGTACTTCCTCTACGAGATCCAGCACGACGTCATCCCGATCAAGTCGGGCGACATCGACCCGGGCGAGGTCCAGATCGTGCTTCGGCAACCGACCGGGATCGCCGTCACCCGCGACATCTTCAATCGACGCCAGATCGAGGTCGAGGGCATCCGCCCGGTGGTCCAGACCGCGGAGATCCGGCCGATCGCGGTTCGTTCGCTTCCCGAGGAGGGAAGGCCGTCGAGTTTCACGGGCGCGGTGGGTCGGTTCTCGGTCCGGGCGCTCGCCGAGCCGCGCGACGTCTCGGTGGGCGATCCCATCACCCTCCGGTTCGAGGTCACCGACGAATCGCCGGGAATCGCGGGCGACCTCGCGAATCTCCGCCCTCCCCCGCTTCGCGACCTCGAAGCGCTCGCCGGCTTCCGGGTGCCTGACGATCCGACCACCGGCATCGTCGAGGGTCGCACCAAGACGTTCACCGAGACGCTTCGCCCCGAGCGTGACGACCTCGACGCGATTCCACCGATCCCGTTCGTGAGCTTCGACCCCGAGCTCGAACGCTACGTGACGGCGAGCAGCGAACCGGTTCCCATCAACGTGGAGCCGAGCGAACGACTCGACCTCGTCAGCACGGTCCGTGGGGAGGACGGGCTCGACCAGGCCATCCTCCGAGGGACGACGCTCACCGCGACCACCGGTGGATTGCGTGCCAACCATCCCGTCGTCGATGCGGCGACGCTTCGACGCGAGTTCGAACCGGGATGGGCGACCACGACGATCGCGATCGCAGGACCGGCGACGTATCTCGCGGGTCTGTTGCTCCTTCGTCGGCGGGAGCATCGACTGGCGAATCCGGACGCGAGAAGGGCCGCCACGGCGAGGTCGAAGGCGAAGTCGATCCTCGGCGGCGACGGACCGGCCGCCGACCGCGTTCATGCGTCGCTTTGCGGCCTCGTCGCGGATCGCCTTCATCTTCCAGAAGGGGCGATGACCGCCCGTGAAGCCGAGGCGGCCGTGATGCGGGCCGGTCTCGCACGACCCGATTGCGAGGCGCTGCGAGCGGTGCTCGACGCCGCGGAGAGCGCCCGGTACGCCGGTGCCGCCGGCGACGACGCTGAGCTGGAACGACGGGCGACCGCACTGATTCCCACCCTCGACACGCTCCGAGCGGGGCGGAGGCGCGACCGATGACCACGACGACCCGAAGAAACCCGACCCGCTCGATGCTGGCCGCGGCGCTGATCCTGCTCGGGACGACCGCCACGTCGACGTTCGGTGACGACGACCTCCTCGAACTCGCTCGAAACGCCGAGGCGGCCTACGAATCGGGCCTTGGTCAGGTGGCGGGATCGACCGACGCCCTCGCCGACTTCCGGGCCAGTGCCGATGCCTGGCGAACCCTGATCGCCGCGGGTGGTGACAACGCCGCCGCCTGGTTCAATCTCGGCAACGCCGAACTGCGAGCGGAACGACTGGGCGAGGCGATCATCGCGTACCGGCGGGCCGAACGACTCGCCCCCTTCGATGACGACGTCGCCGCGAATCTCGCGGAGGCACGGCGACGGGTGGAACGACCGATCGAGGCGGATGCCACGGATCTGACCATCTCGAACCTCTCCGGATGGTGGAAGGTCGTCGATGCCCGAAATCGACATCGCATCGCCATCGGATCCTGGTGCGCGTTCTGGCTTCTCCTGCTCGTCCGTCGGGCGCGAGGGTCCGCCGCGAGGGCCGTGGAGTCGGAGACGGCGACGATCGCGTGGAGATCCACCTTCACCGCNCTCGCGTTGATCGCGATCACCACCTCGGGAACCCTGATCGCGGACGCGACGATCGGTTCCCGCCGCTCCACCGGCGTGATCCTCGGTGACGACGTGGTCCTGCGAACCGGCAACGGAGCGTCATTCTCCCCCGCCACCGACGAGACGATCTCCCGCGGCGTGGAGTTCTCGATCCTCGAACGGCGGCCCGGGTGGTGGCGGATCCGACTCCCCGACGGCACCGTCGGCTGGATCGCGGACGGGACGGGTGAGTCCGTCTGAGCCGCTCCGTCGCGGCCTCGCAGGCCGCCGGGACCGGGAAGATGAAACGACCGCCGGCACGATTCATGCCGGCGGTCGTCTTCAAGCGGAGAGGGTGGGATTCGAACCCACGATGACCCGGAGGCCATACCGGTTTTCGAGACCGGCGCATTCAACCGCTCTGCCACCTCTCCGAAGCGAGGGATTCTAACGACCTGTGGTGGGGTTCGCGAGCATTCCACGATTTCCACGTCACACCCTCGTCCCCGGCCGCTACCAGTGTTCGCAACCGTCGACCGGACACGCCGGATCGACCCGAACGACACCCCAGCGGAGGAATCACCATGTCTCGCAAGCACCACGATCGTCTCGCACCCACCATCGCCAGCCTGGCCGTACTCGCGGGATCCGCCGCGATCATGATGGAATCAAGCCAGACCTCCCATGCCGCGCCCGGCGGCGGCTGGAGCTTCCAGGGGGACGAGTGCGACTTCCTCGGCGGCACCGCCCCGTCGAACACGTGGTTCGAGCTGAACTACGGCGGCACCTCTCCATCCTGGGAGGGCGGATGCGTCTGGGCGAACGAAGCCGATCTCTTCGTCCGATACGTCGCTCCGGTCACCGGAAACCTCCGGGCGACGGTCTGCACGGGTGGCGACGTCCATCCGGAGTGGGTGATCTCGGCCCGGCACGCCTGCGACGGGAATGCTTTCGTCTGCGGGAACCGGAACGCGCCGGACGACGTCGAGGGATGCTTCGGCGGCGCCATGGTCGACTTCAACGTCGAGGCGGGACAGGTGATCCTCTTCCGGATCTCCGCGGAGAAGCACGGCCAGGGAATCGACTACGGCCAGAGCATGCACATCGAGGTCGAACCGATCGACTACCCCCGCGGCGACCTGAACGGGGACTTCCGGGTCAATGGACTCGATCTCGGTCTGCTCTTCGCGAACTGGACCGGCTGAACCCGTCCGAGTCGCACGAGAACGACACGCCCCGCTCCGGCTCGGAGCGGGGCGTGCGTGATTCAGGACATCCCGAGATGGTCAACCGGTCCATTCGACGAGCAAGATCCCGAGGTCGATCCCGTTCGTCGTCCCGTCGCCGTCCAGGTCGGTCGGACCGGGTTCACCCCATCCGACCAGGAACAGCCCGAGGTCGATCCCGTTGACCGCACCGTCGCCGTCGAGATCCGCGGGCGAGCCCGCGGCTTCGCAGGCATCCGCGGTCCCATCCCCATCGAGATCCTCGCAGGTCGTGCCGATCCCGCCCCACTCGGCCCCGGCGGCGATCGCCTCGGCCTCGGTCAGCACGAGGCAGAAACCGTTGCCGAAGCATGCCGCGCCGACCGGTTCCGGGCAGTCGATGTCCACGCAGTCGGTGCCGTCGCCCTGGAAGGTCCCACCCAGCGCGGCGCACTCCTCGGGCGAGACGATTCCGGCGCAATCGCCGGTCGGAAGGCAGCAGGCGCCCTCGGGGAAGCACACGAAGTCGCCGCAGGATTCACCGATGGGGCCGGGGACGCCCTGGGCGGCGAGGCAGTCCGCGGGGGTGAGTTGGACGCAGCCTCCCGTCGCGGGGAAGCAGCAGGGCGCGGTCTCGACGCAGTCCCCGAGGCCGCAGTTCGTCCCCGCCCCGAGGAACACGCCACCGGCCGCCTCACAGGTGAGTTCGTCGAGGGTCGAGCAGGTTCCCCCGATGCAGCATGCGCCGAGGGAGTCGCAGACGCTCGGCGTCCAGGTGAATCGCTGGACCCAGTCGCCGCTGGGCCGGCAGATGCTCGGGAGATCGGCGAACCGCTTCCAGCCCGCGGGACATCCGAAGATGCCGCAGTCCTCGACGAGGATCCAGTTGCCGGTCGCCGACTGGAGGCCGTCGACGTCGGTGCACGGAAACGCGTTGAACTGCGGGTCGGGCGGCAGGATGCACTGGTTGGCGGGTGGCTGATGATGCTCGACGATCTCGACACCGACCGTCACGGTGTGGGTGCCGTCGTCGTCGATCCAGATCTGGTCCGGATCCCCGGGGTCGACCAGGAACTCGAGTTGCACGCCGGTGGTTCCCGGCGGCATCACGATGTGCGGCAGGAGGTCCCCATCGGAGGCGACGCTGAAGACGATCGTTCCGGTGTCCGGACGACCGGACCAGACGTAGATCGCGTATTCCGTGGTCGTCTGCACCACCGACGAACTGGTCGCGAACAGCGCCTCGAAGAGATCGAGCCGGACGGGAAAGGCGTCGGGTGGAAGTTCGAAGCTCGTCGCTGCGATCTCACCCTCGATGAATCCGCCCTGGGCGATGTATTCACCCGGTTCGAAATCGCTGTCGGTGTGGGCGACCACCACCGCGTCGCACGCCCCCGCGATGCCGCCCCCGTCGGCATCGCTGCGATCGAGGATCGCCTGATGACGATGGATGCCGCGCATGCGTACGTCAAGCGGTGACGGTGGACCGGCGAATCCCGTCGACGCGAGCCCGCAGACCGCGAGAATGAGAAGCAGGATTCGACGCATGCGGTGATCTCCGGGAGGGGGCTGGGGATGAAGCTGCATCCCCCCTCCGACGTGATTGAATCCCATCGACATCCCTCGGGGAGGGTGCCTTCCACCCGAGCCTACTCGCGATGCGGGCAGATGCCAGTGAATCCGCGACACGGTCCGAAAACCGGCGACGGGCGGTTCCCGAAGCCTCGAAAATCAGGCGATGACGTCGGCCAGCGACGCGATCAGCACCTCCGGCTCGGGAAGTCGGCCGGCCCCGTCACGGCGGCATGCCTGCCAGCCGCTGGCGGGCTCGACGATGGTGAATCCATCCTCCGAGAGCATCGCGAGGTTCCGTCGCGTCGCGGGCTGCGACCACATCTCCGCGTTCATGCTCGGCGCGAGCAGCACCGGGACGCGGGCCCGGTCGACCGCGGAGAGGGTGGTGGTGACGGCGTCGTCCGCGAAGCCGCCGGCCAGTCGGGCCAGCGTGTTCATGGTGCACGGGGCGACGAGGGCCGCGTCCAGTCCGGCCGCCAGGCGGACATGCTGCGGATCGGCGTCGTCGAACTGGTCCCAGGCGCTGGTGAAGACCGGACGCCCGCTGAGCGCCTGGAAGGTGGCGGGGCCGACGAATCGCTGCGCCGCCTCCGTCATGGCGACCGTGACCTCCGCACCCGACTGGACCAGCCGCGAGACGACGCTCGCGGTCTTGTAGGCGGCGATGCCTCCGCAGACGCAGACGAGCAGCCTCCGCCCGGTGAAGACACCGGCGGCGGGATCGCTGGGGGGATTCTCGTTCGACGCATCCGTCACGGATCACTCCGGGAGCGAGGACGGACCGAGCCGGCTCCTCGACTCAGCCCTCCGGCTGGTCGGGGTCCTCGATCGAGATCTTGTCCTGCATGATCTCCTCGATGACCACTTCGAGGTCGGACATGCCGTTTCGCTCCACGAGCGGGCGCGCGCCGTCGATGAGTTCGGCGATCCGCTTCTGAATGAGGGCGGTGAGGCGGAACCGGCCGCCGACCTTGCGGACGATTTCGTCGCTCTTCAGGGCTTCGATCATGGGTGTGGACCTCTGGAATGATTCCTTGGCGGAAATCCCGCCGAACCGACGATGATACCCGATCCGGGCCCGCTCAGGCCAGTCCTCGACAAGGGCTCCGGGCCGCCGGGCTTGACCCCGGCCCGGAAACGGGTACGGTCGCGGATTCGGACCGGATTCCGGCCCTGCCAGGAGACCGAGGCCGCATGGCCACCCGACTGTGGAATCTCGTTCTCGGCCTCGCGACCCGCCTCGGATTCAGTCGCGAATGGTGGCTCCTCGTCGTCGCCGCGGGCGTCGGGCTGATCATGGGGGTGGCCGGATACCTGTTCATCAAGCCGATCCAGTGGCTCGAACACGCCGCCGAGGAGTTCGGAACGGAATCCCCGTCGATGCTCCTCTGGATGCTGCCGGTCATTCCGGTGGTCGGCGCCGTGCTCACCGGGATCCTCGCGTGGCTCTGCCCCACCGAGTTCAAGGGGCATGGCGTCTCGAACGTGATCTTCGGCGTCACTCGGAGGCAGTCCCGACTGCGGCTCCGGCTGCTGGTCCGACAGTGGATCGGGTCGACCCTGACCATCGGCTCCGGCGGCTCGGCCGGCCCCGAGGGGCCGATCGTGACGATCGGCGCGGTGATCGGTTCGAACCTCGCCCGACTGCTTCGACTGGATCCGAAGAGCGGCACCACCCTGCTCGGGTGCGGCGCCGCCGCCGGCCTGGCCTCGGTGTTCAACGCCCCCATCGCCGGGATCTTCTTCGTGCTCGAAGTCCTGCTCCGCGACTTCTCGCTTCGGACCTTCACCCCCATCGTCATCGCGTCGGTGCTCGCGGCGGCGACCACCCAGACGATCCTCGGTTCGAACGAACCGTTGTTCGGCGTCGGGCCGAACTTCTTCGAGGACAGCGAGATCCCCTTCACCATCGGGATGACGCCGGCGTTCGTGGTGTTCGGCATCGCCTGCGGTCTCGTCGCGGTGCTGTTCATCCGCACCATGCAGTGGAGCGAACGCCTGTTCAGCCGGATCCCGGTGCCCGACGCCCTCCGACCGGGCGTCGGCGCTCTCCTGCTCGGCCTCCTCGGCGTGGCCTACATGCTGATGATCGCCCCTCGCGGCACGGATCTCACCTCGGATCCGGTCCCGCCGTTCCTCGGCAACGGCTACATGGTCATCATGCGGTTGCTCGACCCCGATTCCTACATCGACGCCGAGGGATCGATGATCGCCGACGGCACCGGAGTGGTGATCGGGATCCTGCTCCTGCTCGTCGTGCTCAAGATCGTCTCGACCAGCCTCACCCTGGGGTCCGGGGGCGCAGGCGGTCTCTTCGCCCCGGCGCTCGTCGTCGGCGCCATCATCGGGAGCATGTTCGGGCTCGTCGTCGCCCAGACCGGCTGGTTCCCCACCGCGAATCCCGCCCACTTCGCGCTGGTCGGCATGGCCGCGATGGTGGCGGCCACCACCCACGCCCCGATGACCGGCGTGATGCTCGCCTACGAGATCACGCACACCTACAGCCTCATCGTGCCGCTCATGCTCTGCGCGGTGCTGAGCGTCATCGTCGGACGGCTCCTGTATCGCGAGAGCGTGTACACCGCGGAGCTCGCGGCGGCGGGGATCCACGTCGGTGGAAGCACCGACCTGACCCTGCTCCGCCAGCTCACCGTCCGCGACGTCCCGCTCATGCCTCCGGTCACGGTGCGACCCGACGACAGCGGGCAGCGACTGCTCGACCTGAGCGAGCGCTTCGCGGTCTCCGACTTCGTGGTGGTCGACGACGAGGACAACTACCTCGGCATGGTGACCGGTGCCGACCTCCAGGCCGCACTGGTCTTCCGCGAGGCGATCCCGCTGCTCCAGGTGAACGAGATCGAACGGACCGACCTGCCCAGCATGGTGCTCGACGACACCCTCGACGTCGCGCTCGATCGATTCAGCGAACACGACGCGGCGTCGCTGGCGGTGTTGAGCCGACCCGAGAACGGCAGGGTCATCGGCGTCCTGACCCGGAGCCGCCTGATGCGCGAATACCAGCACGCGCTGGCGGAGAGCTGACCGATGGCGACGCCCCGCTTCACCTTCGGTGCCGAGGATCGCCTCAAGGGCCGGGCCGCCTTCTCGGAGGTCCACGCCGGACGCACCCGGCGCGAGTCGGGGCCCCTGCTCGTCTACGCCCTTCCCAACCGACTGGAACGACTCCGCCTCGGACTCTCCGTCGGTCGACGATGCGGGAACGCGGTGCGACGAAACCGGCTCAAGCGGCTGCTGCGGGAGACCTTCCGACGGAACCGTGCATCGTGGCCGGTCGGCTACGATCTCCTCGTCGTGGCGAGACCGCACGAGGAACTCGACCTCGCGGGTTACGCCACCCACCTCGAGACCGCGATCCGATTCCTGGACGAGACATGGCGGAAGCGAAGCCGACGCACGGAGACATCGAAGGCCGACGATCCATCGCCGCCGCCGGCCTGATCCTCCTGGTTCGGGGATACCGCCGGTTCGGCTCGCCCTGGCTCGGCGGTCACTGTCGATTCGAACCGAGCTGCTCGAACTACGCCATGGAGGCCGTTCAACGCCACGGAGCACTCCGCGGCGGATGGCTGGCGACCCGACGCGTGCTGCGGTGCCGGCCCGGTGGCGGCGCTGGGTCCGATCCGGTGCCACCGCGGACGGACGCCGGCTGAGTCGGGGCAGGTGGTTCGAATCAGCCCTCGACCACGGGATTGCGCAAGGTCCCGAGCCCGTCGATCTCGATCTCCACCACGTCGCCCTCGCGGAGGAATCGAGGCGGGGACATGCCCGCGCCGACGCCGGCCGGAGTACCGGTCAGCAACAGGGTGCCGGCGGCGAGGGTGGTGCCGCGGGTGAGTTCGACCAGAAGGTCCGCGATCGGGAAGATCATCTCCCGCGTGCTCGAGGACTGGACCACCTCGCCGTTCAGGCGGGTCCGGATCCCGAGATCCTGCGGATCGGCGACCGCGGCCGCCGGATGCAGCGGACCGAGCGGGCAGAAGGTGTCGAAGCTCTTGCCCCGGCAGAACTGGCCGCCCGAACCCTGCTTCTGCCACCAGCGGGCGGTCACGTCGTTGGCGATGCGGTACCCGGCGACGTGATCCGGGACCGAATCATGATCCAGATCGCGGGCATCAGGACCCACCACCACCGCGAGTTCGCCCTCCCAGTCGACCTGGGGACCGTGCTCGCGGCAGACCGGCGGCACGACGATCGGATCGCCGTCACCCACCACCGACGACGGGTTCTTGAAGAAGACCAGCGGACGCTCCGGTCGCGCATTCCCCAGCTCGGCGGCATGGTCCGCGTAGTTGCGTCCGATGCACCAGATCGCGGGCGGACGGTCCGGCGTCACTTCTGCTCCGCCTCGGCGCCGACCACGTCCTTCCGACGCTGCCCTTCGCGCGTCGCCGCGGCCGCCCGGAGCGATCGGTACGCCTCCATCCCGGGTGGCTCCTTGAACGCCTTGTCGAACTCGAGCACGCTTGCGAGGGGGCTCCGCGCGAACTCCGCCTGGATCAGCGGCCGGGTCTCGTCGTAGGCCATGCGCTTCTGGTCGTCGCCGGCCTTGGCGTAGATCTGCAAGCGATCGATCAACGGCAGCGAGTCGTTCAGGAGGACCTCCTGGAAGATGTCGCGGACGCTCGTCTCGAGATCGCCGATGAGATCCTTGATCCGACTCTCGCCGAACTTGGAGGTGTAGTCGCTGTCCTCCAGACCCTGGAAGTAGAGCGTCAGTTCGCCCGCGAACTTCACCGCCTCCTCGAGGACTTCCGGCTTGTTCAGCAGGAGTCCCTCGCGGAATCCGCGGCGAAGCGCCGCGTAGACGTCGCTGCGGGCGACCTCGGGCTGCATCTCGTACTCGCCGGTGGTCTGGTCCTTCACGAACACGTCGATCGGCACGGTGTACGCGACGTTCGGGATCACGCCGCCCTCGCCGTAGAGCTCGTTGAGATAGGAGTAGATCTCCTGGGCGTCCTCGTACTCCCCGGCCCGCCAGAGGTCCCGGATCGCGTACTTCATGAAGTTCTCGTGGAAGTTGGCGAAGGTGTCGCCGCCGCCCCCCCTCGAGTTGAAGTGCTTGCCGTAGAGCTCCCGGAAGTACCGGTCGATCGAGCGGATCCAGCGGGAGTCGTTGAGTCGCCCCGGATTGTCGTTGCTGAAGGGATCGACGTTGAGCAGGCCGGACTTCGCCAGGGCCTGCATCGCCTGGAGCCAGATGCGATCGTTGTTCAGCACGTTGTAGGCGTTCTCCGCGTCCTCGTATCGCTTGGAGCCGCGTTCCGAACCGAGCTTGCCCCAGTAGAGGGCGTGGGCCTGGGGATGCCGCCAGTCGATCGGCCCGATGTCCCGGGTGTACTCGTACATCACCTCGGGATCCATGTTGTAGTCCTCGCGGAGCGTCTTCTTCCTGAGAAGATTGACGAACTCCCGGACCTGGTCGACCCGGGCCGGATCACCGAGCAGCTGGTCGAAGGTCGCGTAGATCGGGTCGTTCTTCGCGAAGGTCGCGTCCAGGCCGAGGATCCGGGCGTAGGGCGACTGCTTGACCGCGTTCCACTTCCCGATGCTCATCAGGAAGTCGCGGTCGAGGCTGAGTTCGAAGCCGGACCCGGTGCCCTCGAGCGCTTCGGCGAGATCGTCGACCAGCTGCGCCGTGCCCGGCGTCCGGGCGTCGGCCTCCTCGATCGACTCCGCGGCGTTGGCGATCGTCTCCATCCAGAGCACCCGTTCGTCCGCGTTGAAGGGGGGCTTTCCGAGGAGGTAGTGCCACTCCTTGGCGTGCTCGCGCTTGTAGTGGAGATGGGCGTCGTCCGAGACGCCGTCCATCTTGTGGGCGAACCAGAACGCGAGTTCCTTGTGGAGGACGACGTCGTTGGGGTTGTACCGAAGCCCCTCGTTCCGGACCAGGTTGATGCCGGCCTTCACCCAGTCCCATCGCTCGTCGGGCGTGTTGGTGAGCACCGAGATGTTGTAGGCCATGTTGTGGCCGTGGAAGCCCCAGACCTGGGCGAACCGGGGCTGGAGCTTCGTGATCATGTCGGCGTCGCTCATGACCTCGTAGAACTGGCCGTCCTCCTTCATCATGTTGACCTTGATCCACAGGTAGTCGACGATCAGTCCGCGCAGGGCCCCGATCGCCGTGCCGAGGGCCACGATCGGCGGCGCTCCCTCGATCGAGGCGTCCGTGTATCGAAGCGCATAACCGTCGATGCCGTCGACCCGCGCGGTCGTCTCCTCGGTGGTCGCCCCGTCGCGGTAGGTGATCTCGACCACGTCCCCGACGTTGCCGCTCCAGTCGCGGGTGCCCGCGTCGTAGATGAACTCCACCGGTTCGTCGCCCGCGAAGGTCATCTTGGTCTCGATGGACCGGACCATGCTGGTGAAGACGTCGATCGACTCCGACGAATCCGTCGGCTCTCCGGTCGTGGGGTCGACGGTCGTGAGCACCAGGTGCTCCTGCCCCGCCTTCTCCACGATGGTCGGGAGGATCCTGCCGGCCCCGAGGACCGCGAAGACCGCGAAGGCGAACGCGACGATCTGGATGATTCGATCTTTGCTCATGGGACGCGGTCGGAAGGGTCGTGGAGGAGGAGCCTTTGGATGCTTGATACGGCCGGATCCGGCGGCCGGTTCGCGGGGACGAGGGATCAGCCGTGTCCGCTGTAGGTCGCCAGTTCGCGGCGTCGGAAGACGAGGAGGCCGATGCCGAGGATCATGCCGCACCAGAGGAGGCCGATCACCAGGAGATCGCGCCCCACGCCCGCCCAGGACACGAGACGCCCCTCCACGACCATCGAGTTGGGACTCGCCTGGCCGAAGGGTTCGAGCAGCCAGGCGACGCTCCCGGCGATCCAGCCGATCAGGATCTGCACCCACTGGATCAGCGCGATCGCGTCGGCGTCGGGACGGAACATGCTGACGCTGTTCCCGATGAACGAGGCCATCGAGCCTCCGACGAAGACCGTGAACGCGAGGAGCACGGCGACCGGGAAGCTCAGGAAGGTCGCGGCCGAGACGCCGAGCATGGCCAGGAAGGCGAGCTTGGTCCAGTTGACGATCATCGCACGCAGGAAGTTCGACTCGAACGAGGCCGCCTGCCACATGATCTCGACGTCCGTGGCGTCGAAGAACAGCGTCGCGCCGTTCGAGAAGAATCGCTTGGTCGCGGCGCTCTGCTGGTTCAGGGAGAAGCCACCGTTGAGGATCTGCACCCGGAGGATGCCGTCCTCGTCGACGAAGCTGGCGGGGACCAGGAGTCGATGCCACTGCTCCGGCACGAATTCCTGCCCGACCTCCTCGCCCTGGCTCGGGAAGCGGAAGACGACGGGGTATCGGTCGATGTTCTCGGAGCGGCCGATGTGGAACAGGTACCGCAGCGTCAGGTTGAGACCCTCGTCGCGGGCCGCGCCCAGACCCTCGAATTCGTAGACCCGCGCGTCGTATTCCTTGCCTTCCTCGAAGCCGCCCGGAGCGATCATCCGCTGCTGGTCGAGGTACTCCTTCCGCAGTCGCCGGACGATCTTCCGGATCGTGTCGGCGTAGGTGCGGATGCCGTCCTCGACCTCGCTCTTCAGGAGCAGGTCGCTCTCGTACTCGGCGAGCGCCCGGTCCCGCACCTGATCCTCGGTGAGTCGATCGAAGCTCGGGTACACGCCCACCCGCGCGGTGAGGACCTCGTCGTGCACCTCGATGGCCTGCATCGGATCGTCGGCCCGGGTGCTGAGGTACTGGGTGAAGGAGAAGATCGAGACGCCGCCGATCGCGAGCAGCACCAGGTTGAGCAGGACCAGTCCGAGCCACTTCCCGATCATGTACTCCAGACGACCGAGCGGCTTGGTGACGAGATGCCAGATCTGGCGATCACGGACCTCGAAGCTCACGGTCGCGCAGGCGAGGACGAGCGTCATGCAGGCGGCGAGGGTGTAGACCAGCGCCATGGAGTCGCTGAGGAAGTTCTGCAGCTGGTATCGCACGGGCTCGCCCGGATCGATCCACAGCGGGATCAGCGGCAGCGTGACGAGCATCAGGACGATGAACGCCAGCGAGATCCGGAGCCGCACGCTCTCCCGCACCAGGGTGTGCGCGACCGCGGCGATCCCGACCAGTCGCGAGGGCCGACCGTGCCGGTTCCCGGAGGCGCGTGGTGAACCGAGCACGGAGAGCACCAGCAGGAGCAGGCGCACGAGCAGCACGAAGGTGACGACCAGCACGCCGACCCCGAGGATCGACACCACCACGCCGCGGTAGCCCTGCCACCACGGGATCGCGGCGAGCGCGAACGTCGCCAGCAGGGTCACGAGGACCGGCAGGCTGATCTCGGTCCAGATCACGATCAGCAGCCACCCGAGGACCAGCAATCCGCCCCAGACCACGAACTCCGGCCGATCGATCACGAGGGTCGGAAGCCAGTCGGGAATGGTCGTGGCGATGAAGAGCGCGCCGAGCTCGGCGATCTGCGTGAGACGACCGGACTCCGCATCGAAGAACTCGGAGATCCCCGCCTTGACCGACGGACCGCCGAAGGTCTCGTCGCCCACCTCGACCTCGCCGGTGTCGAGCAGCCGCGTCGCGACCGCCTCCATCTCGATCGAGTTCGCCTCTCGAAGGACCTCGACGACGTCGTCGAACCGGGCCCGTGCGGCACCCGCCTCGAGCCAGACCTTGCCGAACACCCCGACGACCACGAGGACCGCGAGGATCGTCAGGACGATCTTCGCGCCCGACCGCTGCTGGACCTCGTCGAGCGCGTTCCAGATCTTCCGGATCGTCTTCACCGTGAATCACTCCGATCATCATCCTCATCCCCGAGGAGACCGTCGATGATCGAGTTGTCGTGATCCTCGGGGGCGTCGGGGACCTCGGTCGCCGTCGCCTCGGGCTTCTCGGGCGCCTGGTCCTGAAGCAGCTCGTCGAGCACTTCGGTCGACTTCTCCGACGGGTCGTGGGCGGAATCGGCCGGCTTCTCGACCGACCGCACGCGATCCGGCGTTCGATCCGTCTGGAGCGCGTCGAGGAGGGACTCGCCTTCACCGGTCTCGACCGCCTCGTCCCTCGTGAGGAAGGCCGCGGTATCGCCGCCCTGGAGCGCTCCCGAGGTGTCGGCGGCCTCCTGTTGCGCCTGCTCGACGATCCCCATGAAGAGATCCTCGAGTCGCTGCCGGGGACGCTGGACCGAGTCGATCGAGACGCCACGACGCTGGAGCACGCCTTCGATCTCGTCGACCGTGTCGGCGTCGAGCGTCGGCGTCCGGATCACGGTGTGCTGCGAATCCGCCAGGAGCTCTCCGGTGCGTCCCTCTCCGCGGATCTTGCCTCCGTAGAGGATCACCATGCGGTCGCACACGTCCTCGACGTCGCCGAGGAGGTGGGAACTCAGGAGGATGGTCGTGCCGCGCCGCCCCAGTTCGAGCAGGAGGTCCTTGACCTGCCTGGTCCCGATCGGATCGAGGCCCGAGGTGGGTTCGTCGAGGATGAGCAGTTCGGGATCGTTGATCAGCGCCTGGGCGAGGCCGAGCCGTCGGCTCATGCCCTTCGAATACTCGCCCACCGCCCGACGCTTGACCTGCGCCAGGCCGACCATGTCGAGGAGTTCGTCGATCCGTCGCTTCCGGGTGCGGTGGTCGAGGCCGAAGATCCGGGCGTAGTAGTCGAGCGTCTCGCGGGCGTCGAGGAAGCGGTAGAGGTAGGACTCCTCCGGGAGGTAGCCGATCTTGCTCTTGATCGCGACGTCGGACGGATCCCGTCCGAACACGCTCAGCCGGCCCGAGGACTTGTGGAGCAGGCCGAGGATCATCTTGATCGTCGTGCTCTTCCCCGATCCGTTCGGGCCGAGCAATCCGAAGATCTCGTGGCGGTTGATCTCGAAGTCGATCCCGTCGACCGCCCGGGCCTTGGCCCGCTTCCAGAAGTCGCTGAAGATCTTGGTGAGACCCACCGCCTCGACGATGGGCTCCCCGACCGCCGGACGCGCCGCGTCCCGGGTGCTTCCCTCGATCGACTCGTTCATTCGCCGCCTTCCTCGCGGCCGTAGCCGCCTCGGGCGTCGCGGTTCAGACGACGGCCGGACCGGTTGATGTTGATCTGGCGACCGCCGAGCTGCCAGTTGTTCATGTCGGTCAGGCCGCGCATCGCGTCGACCTTCTTGGCGTCCGACGCCGCGTCGCGGCGGGCCGTCGAGACGTCCATCGAACTCTTCATGCGGAGGGCGAGACCGCGGAGTCCCGGTGGCGCGGAGATCACTTCGACCTGTGGACCGCCCAGGACCTCGTTGTAGGCGTCGAGCCAGAGCTGCCGGACCAGCTGGTTCGGATTCTCCCGATACGCGGGGACCAGGCTCATGAGTCGACGGACGTCGGTGCCGACGCTCGATTCGATCATGTAGCGGAACGCCCGGGCCTCGGTCATGGTCTTCGCCGCCTCGCCGCCGATGTCCTCGGATTCGAAGCGTTCGCCGATCTCGGCCAGCACCACCTCGGCTCCGGCTTCGTCTCCCCGACTGAGCGCGGTCTCGTAGTCGCCGATCAGCTCGATGAGCGTGGCGAGCGCGTTCGCGCCCGCGGCGTCGTCGAGGATCGTGGTGCTCTCCCGACGGGCGACCTCCACGGCGATCTTGGCGCGTTCCCGCGCCGCCTGGACCTGCTGGACGCTGCGGCGGACCGCGAGGGGCGGCACCCGGTCGGTGACCGAGACCGTCGCGATCCGGATCCCGCTCTCGTTGGCGTTGAGCGATTCCTGGGCCCGTCGCCGGATCTCGGAGACGGCTTCGTCACCTTCGATGAAGCCGGCGAGGCTCATCGTCGCGGCGGTGTGCACGGTCGCCTGCTCGAGCACGAGCTTCACGATCTCGTCCGCCTGCTCCGGCGTGAAACGGGTCAGGAACGAGACCGCGTCGTCGATCGAGTATTCGGCGGTCATCCGACAATGGGCCAGGTCGCCGCCTTCGAGGATGAGCGAGCCGTCCCCCTTCCCTTCCGGTCCGGGTCGCAGGGGCCGGCTGGTCTCGGCGTTCGTCGTGGCCTCCTCGAGCGTCAGCGACTTCGCGCCGAAGTTGGGCCAGAACGACTGTTCCACGGAGACCGTGCGCTTGAGCGGGACCGTGATGATCTCCCCCACCGGATACGGCCAGAACGGCTGCAGTCCGGCCGAGATCTGGGCGTCGGAACCCTCGCCCTCGATCGCGCCGAAGAGCGTTCGAATGCCGGTGCGGTTCTCCTCGACGGTCTGGAAACCGCTGAAGATGAAGACCACGCCCAGGGCGAGGATCGCGAGCTGGAGCACGCGATAGCTCAACCGCAGGGCCTCGGTCAGGCTCTGGTTCGCGGGGTCCATCGCGTCCCGGAGGTCCGTCGCGGTCGCGGCGTCCGCGACCACGGTGAACTCCGCGGACTTCTCGCGCCGCGGGGACTCCTCCTCCGTGGCGAAGTCGTCCTCCTCGCGAACCGGCTCGAACTCGTCGGGGCGTTCCTCGCTCACTGGTCGTCTCCGGTTGCGGTCTCGACGTAGGCGGTGGAGGGCTGCGGGATGCCGTCCGCGGTGGTCGCCGCCTCGAGGTCGATCAGGTGGAACGGCGCCTTGGTCATGTCCGTGACAAAGGTGGTCGATCCTCGAAGGCCGGATCGAAGCGTCTCGAGCCAGGAGAGGAAGATCGCGAGATCCGCGTGTTCCCGCATCTGCTCGTAGTAGCGGGTCGCCTCCTCGTTGCCGCGGGCCTCGATGACCGCGGCCCACTGCTCCGCGAAGTCGCGGATGATCTGGGCCTGGGCCTGGGCCTTCTGCTTGATGGTGTTGGCCTCGGAGTTTCCTCGGGACTCCTCGATGTTAGCGAGGGTCTCCTGCACCGCCGACATGCGACGCATCACCGCGGTGGTCGTCTTGGGCGGGAACACCACCCGACTGATCCCGACCGAGAGCGGCACGACGCCGGTCAGCACGTTCTCCGGCGACTGGACCTCCGCGAGGATGGCCCCTTCGGCCTCGGGAAGCTTGCTCCCGGGGCCGATCAGTTCGTCGAACGCGTAGCCGCCGATCCGGCCGAGTCCGCCCTGCAGCAGGGTCTCCAGATCGCGTTGCGCACCGGCGAGGGATCCGTAGCTGTTGTAGAAGGCCTTCGCCTCCTCGTCGTCCTCGCCGACCTTCCAGAGCATGTACGCCTGGACCATGACCTGCTGTCCGTCACGGGTCTGGACGGTCTTGATCGGGGACTTCACGAACTGCTGCCGCGTGTCGAGCTTCGCGACGGAATCGATGAAGAAGGGAAGCTTGAAGTGCAGTCCCGGCTCCCGGACGATGCCCGCGGGCCTGCCGAGCCTGGTCTTCACGGCCACCTCGTGGAAGTTCACGGTGAAGGTGGTGTTGAAGAGGATCAGCACCAGGACGATCAGGATGGCGACGACGGCGGTGATGGTCTTGCTCATGGTTCGCTGCGCAGTTTCACTTTGACGGGAACGTCGGGGATTCGGGTCCCGGAACGGACCCCGGGGTCAGTTGGATTCACCTGGCTTGTCGAGATACTCGCGGAGGTTGAGTCCGCTGTCGGGCTCCTGCATCTCCACGTCGAGATCGGTGCGGGCGGAATCGACGGCCAGCACGTACTTGGATCGGACCTCCTGGAGCACCTCGGAGAGGACCTCCATGATCCGGCGTTCGCGATACAGCTCCGGCGCGGCCTCGAAGGCCCCGACCTGCCCCCTGACCTCGTCGGTCTTCCGGCGGGCGTCCATGTGGATCTGCCATCGCAGGCTCCGGACGCTGGCGATGAAGGACGCGATCAACCCCTGGCTGTCGCGGAGCATCCGCTCCGCCTCCACCCGGGCGTCGATCGTCGCCTCGGCATCGGGCCCTTCCGTGCGGTCGAGCTCACGGTATCGCTCGATGATCGCGACGATCTCCCTCGCCCGGTCGGCGTCGCCGACCATGCCGGCGAGCGCCGCGTTCGCGGTGCGACGGGCCTCCTCCAGCGTCTTGCGGACGTTCTGGGTGTCGATCGCGAGTTCCTCGAACATCGAGACGGAGTCGCCCGGCGGACGAAGGGCGGGAATCGCGACCGAGACCACCTCCACGCCGGTCCGGGCGTCGTCGAACGCCACCTGGATGCGGTCCCGCATCTCGGTGGGCAGGGCGGAGCCCTGCGGCGAGAGCACGTCCTCCAGCGAGAGCCGGGAGAAGGTCTGGGTGACCACTCGGAGCGCGATGTCCTGCAGCGCCAGCTCGCGCATGTCGAGCGGACTTCGCTTCGGCCGGACGTCGTTGGAGAAGTTCAGGAAGTCGATCAGGGCGCCCGTCTTGAGCCGGTAGCGCAGGATCACGTCGACGTCGAGCAGGGCGAACTGGTTGGTGACCGCCTGACGCGAGTCCTCCTCCTCCTCGCCCTCGTCGGATCGGCCGGTGGCCTCGTCGAGTCGGCGCTGGGCGATCTCCAGCTGGTCGACCGATCGGGTGACCTCCTCGGGGAGTGGATTTGCGGAGACGAGGAACAGCTCGTTGATCGGTTCCTCCGCGGGGTCCCAGAGGTCGACGTCCCGCACCTCGCGCGGCACCCCGTTGAGACTCAGCTCCTGGATCCTCGCCGCGTCGACGACCTCGACGGTCTCGAAGGGCCAGGGAAGCTTGAACATCGTCGAGCCTTCGTAGACGGAACCGACGATCCGGCCTCCCCGGAGACGGACGGCCTGCTGGCCGGGTTCGACGACCACCACCGAGCTCAGGCCGACGAGCACGACCAGCCCGAAGGCGAGCAGCCATGCGAAGCTGCGGAGCAGGAGCTGGTAGCCCCAGGAGCTGGTGATGTCGAAGCCGAACTGGTAGTTCACCGCCTCGTTGATGGAGCGGACGATCGAGTCGGGCGCGGCGAAGAGGCTGAGGATCCTCGAATCGAACGCCGGGCGGGGCGTCTCGCCGGGACGGCGCGGACGGTAGAGGTTCAACACGAAGTTGAGGACGATCTCCGCCGCGAGCAGCAGCATGTAGATCGCGAGGCCCCAGGTGACGCCCTCGAGCACCGCTTCGTTCTCGAAGAACTGGAAGGCGATGCCGACGGCCACCGCGAGCAGCACCAGCGCGTTCCCCACCATGAAGCCCGCACCGCCGCGGAGGTTCGCCCAGGCCGGCCGGGCCGCCATCCCCGCGACGAACCGCGAGAAGATGAAGGCGAACAGCGCCAGCGCGAGCGCGATGGCCAGCTGCCATCCGGGATGGGGGCCGGGGGAGAACGAGACCACGTCGAGTTCGGGATTGGTCTGCCAGTCGAACCACGCGAGCGTCCGCCAGCCGAAGAGCACGAGGAGCCCGGCCACGAGCAGGCTGGCGATGGGCATCAGCCAGACGTGCATGAGGCGGAGTCGTCGTGCGGCGACGTCGGTCTCCCCCTCCTCGAAGATCCCCGAGGCGTCCTCGCCCCGGGCGGACGCGAGATCGTCCCGTTCCAGCGCCTCGAGGCGTTCGAGCCGGTGCTGGTGGAACACCACCACGAGGGCGATCCAGACCAGCGTGCCGACGAGGATCGGCTCGCTCGCCACCTGGAAGGCCGAGTCGTTGAAGAGGAATCCGTACACCAGCATGATCAGGCCGATCAGGGCCTGAAGCATGAATCCCATTCCGGCGACGCGGGTCGCCTGCTGGTACGCGAGATGGTCGGTTCTCATGAGCCTCGATCCGATGCGGTCGCGAGGGGTTCGCAGGAGCAGTGGCCGATGATCGCATCGACCGGCTCGGCAGGAGCCGGAATCAGAAGGGCGCCCAGCCGCGAACCGGGTGGATCGACGGCGGAGCGATTCCGGACGAGGCGAAGCACCGATGCCCGACCCGCCCCGAGGGTACGATGACGAGCCGGTCGGGTTCGTACCCGCCGGTCGGAATGATACTCGCTCCCCCGGACCGGGGGCTCCGCGAGCCGACGATTCTCCCGCGGACCGGGCCGAGTCCGGCCCGCTCGACCGAGCGAGCCTCGGATTCACCCCTCCGCCCGATCCAGGAACCCCCATGGCCGTCTTCGAACAGCTTCTGGCGATCGCCCGGAACACCCTCTTCGAGAGCATCCGCCAGCCGGTGCTGCTGGTCGTGCTGGTGGTGTGCACGATCCTCGTGATCCTGAGCAACCCCTTCAGCGCCTACACGCTGCAGGACGACCAGCGGATGTACGTGGACATCGGACTCTCCACGATCTTCATCGGCGGCGCGATCCTCGCGGCGTTCGTCGCCTCCAACGTGCTCACCCGCGAGATCGACAACCGCACGGTGCTCACCGTGGTCTCCAAGCCGGTCTCCCGCCCGATCTTCGTGATCGGGAAGTACCTCGGCGTCGCGGGCGCGCAGGTGCTGGTGATCGCCTTCCTGGCCCTGGTCTTCATGATGGTCGAGATCCACGGCGTGCAGCAGACGGTGACGACCCCCTACCACCTGCCCGTGATCCTGCTCGGTTTCGGGGCCGTCCTCCTCGCGGTGGGCGTCGGGGTGTGGTGCAACTTCTTCTACGACTTCGTGTTCTCGAGCACCTTCATCGTGGTCGGAACACCGCTTCTGCTCGTCGCCTACGGCATCTGCCTTCCGCTCGCGGCGGACTTCTCGCCCCAGCCGGTCGGCATGCAGTTCGAGGGCAACCTGTGGGTCGCCGTCGCGGTGCTCTTCCTCGGCGAGCTGGTGCTGACCTCGATCGCCCTCGCCGCCAGCACGCGGCTGGGACAGGTCCTCACCCTCGTCACGACGGTGGGCTTCTTCATGCTCGGCCTGCTCTCGGACTGGCTCATCGCGAGACGGATCACCCGGCTCGAGGAGATCGAGGCGGCGGTCAGCCAGGCCGGCGGGGAGGTCGGCACCGAGCTGGCGATCCAAGGCTGGCTGCTCGAAGCCGCCTACGCCATCGTCCCCAACTTCCAGGTCTTCTGGCTCGCGGACGCGATCACCCAGGATGCGGACATCCCGATCGACTACCTCGCGTGGACCGTTCCGTACGGACTCGTCCTCATCGTGGTGGCGCTGTCGATCGCGGTGATGCTCTTCCAGCGCCGGGAAGTCGGTTGACGTCCGCGGGCTCATCGGCCCCGACCGGTCTCACTCCTGCCAGTTGTCCGCCTGCTCGGCGCGACTCCGACTGGTGATCAGGAAGCCGAGGATCACCGGATAGATCATCGGAAGCAGGCCGAAGACCGCCAGCATGGTCCGGCTCTGCGACTTGATTTCGTCCGCGGTCTTCGCGGGGAACTGCGACGGATCGCCTCCCCGGTCGAGGATCATCGCCCGCGTCGCGTCCTGGATGTCGAGCTGCAGCTGGACGTTGGCGTCGAGCAGGAGGAAGCCGAGCCCGATCCCGACGATGGTCGTGACGACGGCGAGCGCGACCCACGTCTTCAGGATCGCCAGCGACCGGGTCGAGCGACGGAGCAACGAGACGCTTCCCGCGAGCAGCACGATCGCGACCGCCATTCCGACGAGGCCCGAACCGACCTGGACCCAGAGCAGCACGGGGGACATCGTGATCTTCTCGGCGTCCATGCCGGCCATCTGCAGGAAGAACGGGGTGGAGAGGGGCGAGGCCGCCCCGCATCCGTTTCCGATCAGGGCGAGGATCCCGTAGACGATGGAGATCACACCGAGGACCGTCGGCCAGCGAACGGTTCGTGCTTCGAGATCATCCGCGGGCAGCACCGGGGGCGTCGCGGATCGTTCCGGGGTTTCTTCGTTCATGCCACGAGCCTACCGGGATTCCGCATCGGGAACGAAGAACGGGCCCCGGATCGGCTCCGAGGCCCGCTCGAGATCTGTCACGCACCGCTCGCCGGCCTCCGGCCGGCGTTCCGATCGGTCCGCTGCTCAGTTCCGGTTGTTGGCCCGCTGGCGACGGATCTCCTCGATCTGTCGTCGGATCGGATCGGGGTCCGGGGGCAGCCCCATCTCGTAAACGAGCACGGGGTAGCAGCGGTTGTACCAGCCGAGGAGCTCCTTCAGCAGGGTGATCGCCCGCTCGGGGTTCCGCTGCAGTTCGGCCTGGAGCCGGGGGATCCGTTCGCGACACTGCTTGACCGATCGCTGCCATCGTTCGTGGATGCGACGGCCGGAGTCGTTGACCTCGTGCCACTCCGGAAGATCGAGCAGCGCCGCCAGCTCGTCGGTGGTGTTGGCGATGCCGTCCGCGTACCCGCAGTCGATCGCGTTGTCGACGTTGAGGGTCAGGACGTTCTGGTCGTCGGAGATGTCGTATTCGCCCCGCATGTCGGGGTAGATGGTGACCTTCCCGGTCTCCGGATCCTTGTCGTAGCTCGCCATCGCGGTGCGGGTCACCATGCAGCGGGCGATGATCGGATCACGCCCGCCGATCTCGGCGACCTCGCTGAACTTCTCGAGCCACGCATCGAGCTCGGCACCGGAGATCGCGGTCTGGCCCGCGTACATCACCGCGGATCCCATCGCGCCGACCTGCATGAAGTAGATCTCGTCGCAGTGGAGGGAGGTGAACGCGGCGGCCGAGATCGCCTCCTTGACCCACGCGATCACCCGGTGTCGCTGCTTCACGTCCTTCAGCGTCTCGTGGATCTTGTCGCCTTCGAGCACGAGCCCGCCCGGCGAGTTGATCTGCAGGACGATGATCTGGCCCGGTCCGTACTTGTCGGCCTCCTCGATGATCGCCTTGATCTCGTCGTGCCGGGCCTCGATCCCGACCGGTCCCTCCCACGGCATGAAGAACACGCCCGGCTTCGAGGATTCGAGCTTTCCGTCCTCCCCGACCGTGGTGACGGCGGGCTCGGAGGCCACCTTCGCCCGCTTGTCGCCGGACGAGGACTTCCCTCCCCGGTCGCCGCCGCGATCGGCATCCGCCGGCGCGGCCTCCACCGCGGAGGCGCCGGACGCGGTCATCCGCTCGATGTCCGGCGCGAAGATGCCCTTGGTCGCGACCCGTCCGGCGATCTCGCCCCGGATGAACACGATCTCGAAACCGGGTCGACCGTCGATCTTCATGATCTCACCGGTCATCGACTGGGAGACGCCCTGTTCGGAGAAGACCACGTCGACGCGGTCGCCGTCCTCGCCGCGCCAGCTCGAGCCGTTGTCGAACGTCAGTTCGTACTGGTCCGCGGAGGCGACGCCTTGGAGCGCGAAAGTCGCGACAAGCAGCATCAGGATGGAAGCGATTCGAATCTGCATGGAGGATCCCTGGCTGGGGTTGGATGTCTCGAACGGTTGTCTCGGAGGGAACGCTGGGATCGGATCAGAGCCCGCGGCCGCCGCCGCCGCTGCCACGGCCTCGGTTGCCACTTCCACGACCTCGCCCCTGGTTGCCACGACGCATGTCGCCGATCTGGTCCTTGATCCCCTCGATCTGGAGCTCGAGCTGCAGGATGCTCATTCCGTAGTCCTGCTGCCAGCGGGCCTCGACGGCGGGATACTGACGGCAGGCGCGGAGGATCCGTTCGAGGTCGGTCTTCGCGCTGCCGAGGTACTTGATCGCGTCGTCGCCCGAGGCCCATCCCATCTTCTGCTGGGCGTCGGCCCACCAGGTCTTGCATCGGTCGAACGTGCGTCGCCAGTCGGAGACGTACTTCTCCACCATCTCCTTGCCCGACTCGGCCTCTTCGTACTCCCGGAAGCCGAGCAGGAACATCAGGTCGTCGAGGTTCTCGACGGTTCCCTGCGAAAGCCCCATGTCCTCGGCGAGGCTGGCGTTGAAGTTCGCGACGTTGTCGCCGCTGGAGTCCACGACCCACTGGCCGGCCGTGTCGTTGGTCCACGTCACCTTTCGGCCCTTGAAACTCGCGCTGAGGTTGTATTCCGGCCGCATCATCGCCCAGCCGATCTCGAGCGGATAGCCCCCGATCTGGAGGAACCCGTTGCCCATGCCGACCCATGCGTTCAACATCTTCGACGCGACGTCGGGGTCGCTCCAGCCCCCGGCCATCGCGGAGATGCGGGCGAGCCCCCACAGCCGGGCCCCCTCGGACATGTACATCTCGGGCCAGGAAAGGGCGAGCAGGCTGCCGAGTCCGACCGAGTCCTCGACCCACATCACCTGTCGGGCGTCGAGCTTCTCGTGAAGCGTCCGGACGAGGTCGCGGTACTCGCCGATCTTGGCGAGACCGAACTCCCGGCGGTCGTCGTTGCCCGCGAGATAGAAGTTGTTGTCGATGTCCGCGGACTTCAGCTGGTAGACGATGACGTCGGGCTGGACCTCCATCACGTCCTTGACGACCTCGTCATAGATCGAGGGATGGATGTCGGTGCCCATCTGTCCGCTCATCGGGACCACGTAGACCACGGGAACCCCCGACTCGGTGGCGGGAGCATCGTTGGCGGGCGTCTCGGCCCCTCGGGCGGCGAGGGAGGACGCGGCGCCGGCGGCGAGCAGCCCGGAGAGGGCGACGAATCGGAGTGGGATCGACATTTGGACTCCTGTGAACGAGGCGAATCACGGTTCTTCGGGAAGTGAATCCCGAATACCGGAGGATATCAAGTAGACGGCTCGAATCCGCGAACGGTTCCCGGCAGGGTGACGTTTTTTTTCGTGCTTCGGATCCCGCGGCCGCCTGCGCCATCCGGTCATTCACCCGCCGCGGATTCCCGTGCGAGGGCGAAAGCGGCCTCCCGGTCACCCACCCGGCCCTCCAGCTGGGCATCGTAGACCTCGGCGAGGATTCGACCGAACGCGGGTCCCGGGACCAGCCCGATCGACTTCAGGTCCTCGCCGGTCAGGAAGGGCTCGGGTGCGAGACCGGTCAACCGGAGTTCCTCGGTCTCCCGTCGAATCGACTCGACGAACCGGACGTCCTCGGTGGCCAGCAGATCGCACCCGCGCGAGAACCAGGGCGTGGACGCCAGTCGCTTCCGCGCGGCGACGCCCCTCGTCGCCCACGTGTCGAGAAGCAGGCGACGCGTCCGGAGGATGCCCTCGAGCGCCGAGATCTCCTCGTTGGAGAGAACCAGCGCCCCGGCGAGCCGGTCGACGGAGTCGCCAGTCGTGCCGCGATCGAGTTCCCACGCGGCCAGGGCGTCGATCCAGGGCGCCGTCGCGGGCATCGCCGCAAGCCGCGGAAGCCCCGTGCTCCCGACCGTCCGATCGACCGCGAGCACCGTTCGATCGAGCTTCGTCGATTCCACCATCTCGGCCGCCCGGGTGCGGCCTCGGTCCGCCAGCATCCGCCGGAGTTCCTGCCCCACCCGCTCGCGACTCACGCCCGCGAGTCGAGCCGCCCGGGCGGTGATCGCCGCCTCGGTGGCCGGATCGATCTCGAGGTCGAATCGGGCCGCGAAACGTACGCCCCGGAGCATGCGGAGGCGGTCCTCCTCGAATCGATCCTCCGGATCGCCGATCGCCCTCAGGATCCTCGACTCGATGTCCGCGCGTCCACCGACGAGATCGACGATCCGACCGTCGGACGGCACCTCGAACAGGCCGTTGATCGTGAAGTCACGTCGTCGCGCATCCTCCGACGCGGTGCCGTACCGCACCCGGCCCGGCCGTCGACCGTCCTCGTAGGCGAAGTCGGAACGGAATGTGGCGACCTCGATGTCGCAGCCGGATCGCGACACGAGCATGACGCCGAAACTGGCGCCCACCCCCCTCGCCCGCGGGAAGATCGACCGGACCACGTCCGGTGTCGCCGCCGTCGCGACGTCGACGTCCGTCGGCGTGAGACCGAACAGGCGATCCCGCACGCAACCACCCGCGAAGTAGGTCTCGTGACCGGCCTCGATCAGGCGTCGCGCGACCTCGAGGCCCGCGCGGCGGATCGTCTCGAAATCGGAACGCTCGCCGGTCATTCCGCTCTTCCCGGACGCCTGTCGTCCGCGGGCCCCGGCGCCGGGATCCCCGGACCGAAGCGAGCCCGGATCCTCGAGCGACATCGGAGACGGAGTTCGTCCACCTCCCGTTCGAGGCGTTGGAGCGCCTGCGGCACGCCGTGCTCGAGCAGTTCCTTCGCGGGGATCGGCGCTCCGGCCTCGCATTCGATCGGTCTCCGCCACCGGGGGCGCGACCGGTCGCGGGGCCAGGCGTCGAACGCACCGTCGATCCCGATCGGAATGATGGTCGCATCGGCCCGCTTGAGCAGCAGCGCGATCCCGGACTTGAAGTCCTTCACGCCGCCGTCCGGACTTCGCGTTCCTTCCGGATAGATCAGCACGCACCGCCCGGCCTGCAGTTCGGCGATCGCCGCCCGCATCACCGCCTTGTCGCCACCGCCGCCGGAGACGGGAAGTGCGCCGAGCGAGCGGATCAACCATCCGAAGGGACCTCGGAACAACGTCTCGCGGGCGAACGGCCGAAACGGCCGGTCGTGGATCAGCGCCCCGTTGATCACGGGATCCATGTAGGACTGGTGGTTCGAGAGGTAGAGCAGCGGGCCGGTCGACGGGATGCGTTCGCGACCGGTGACCCGAAGTCCGAATCCCAGCCTGACGAACCACGCGGAAAGGGACTGGCAGACATCCCACCAGAGGGTCGCGATGCCCGGACGACCCGGCGCCCGCCTCGCGAACTCGAACCGCCTCACGCGTTCCGGTCCCGAGTGGGGATCGATCGGATCATCAATTCCACGACCTCGTCGAGGCCGAGGGCGTCGGTGTCGATCTCGATCGCGCCGTCCGGCCGAGTCAGCGGACCGTCGGAACGGCCCGCATCGAGTCGATCACGAGCCTCGATCCCGTCGCGGATCTCCGCTGGATCCGGGGACTGGCCCTTCCGGCGGAGCTGGTCCACGCGGCGAGCCGCCCGAATGGCGCTCGAGGCGGTCAGGTAGAACCTCGCCTGCGCGTCTGGGAACACCACCGACCCCTGATCCCGGCCTTCGGTCACGAGGTGCGGATGCGACCTCGCGATCGAACGCTGGACCGCGACCAGCCGGTCCCGGACCTCGGGCTGGGCGGCGACGATCGAAACGATCGCCTCGACCTCCCGGCTCCGCAGTGCATCGCCCGGATCCCGACCGTCGAGATGCAGCGTCGGCGGGTCCACCGCGAAATCGACCTCGATCGCGTGGGTCTCGATCGCGTCGGCGATCGCCGGCCCGTCCGAGGGGTCGGTGCCGAATCGAAGCGCGAGCAGGGTCGCCGCCCGATACATCGCACCGGTGTCGAGGACCTTCAAGCCGAGTCGTTCCGCGACGAGCTGCGCCACCGTCGATTTCCCGGTGCCGGCGGGCCCGTCGATGGTGACGATGAGCGGCGAGCGGTCGTTCCCGTCGTCGGGCGAGGCGTCGGAGGCGGGGTCTTCGGACGGGGCGGGCATCGTTCTCATTCCCCCTCCGCGTGACTTTCCAACCCTTCCTCGAGACGCTCGCGCGCCGCGATGATCGCGGCCGCGGCGTTCTTGCCTCCGGCGTGGTCGAGCGAGATCGCGTGCTGGTAGCCGACCGCGAGCACGGCTCGAAGTCCCTCGACCACGTCGAAGGGAGTCTTGTCCTTGGACGCGGCGGCGGGCCGCTTGCCACGGGCGGAGCCGCCGACCGTCGCCATGATCGTGCCGGCGTAGGGCGCCAATCGCCGGAGATTGCCGGCGTAGTCGCCCGAGTCGTGGGCGGTCCGGAAGTCCGGCAGCGACCCGATGCGGAAACCACCCACCTTCTTGATGAGTTCGGTCAGACGATCCGGATCCTCGGTGAGCCCGGGATGGTTCCCGAGCAGCAGGTTCACGTCGTGGCGATCGATCCGCTGCATGACCTCGCGCAGGGCGACCGCGGCGAGGTCGAATCGGACCTCCTCGTCGGGACCGGTGCAGGCGATTCCGAGGTTCGCGCAGCCCAGCATGCTCGCCGCCCGGGCGAGTCGACCGATGCGATCCACCGCGGCCGCCCGCGTCGCCGAATCGGCGGTGCCGAGGTCGAAACCCTCGTCCTCGAAGAGGAGGAGGGTGGGGCATCTCGCCCGATCCGCCTCATCCCGGATCCGCTCCAGCGCGGTCCCGTCGAGACCCACCAGCATCGACGCCGGTATCGACAGGCCACGGACCCCGAGCTCGCCGACCGCGAATCGAGGCATGTCGACGAGTTCGAGCGAGTCGTTCGGTGACTCGATCCGGCTTCGAAAGGCCGAGACCGAAGCCGTCACCAGGAGTTGCATCTGCGCCACGAAACGATCCTCCAGACTCCACATCGACGATGCGAGGAGTCTGGAGTGTAACGAGGCGACGGAAACGAACCGTTCCGCCGCGATCGACGTCGAGGTCGATCCGGTTTCGCGGGTCGTCTCGAACGAGATCCCGTCCTCGGATTCGCGACGACCCGTCGGACCGGGCGAGGGGAATGGCGAAAGAAAACACCGGCCGCAAGACCGGTGCTTTCCAGAGGGGAGAAAGATCAGAAGGAGTGGTCGCGATTCCGCGACGAGATCAAACTAGCAACCGAATCCGCGTCGAGAAGGCCCTGCGGGCCGTTTGGACGGGGTTTGGGGTATTCTCCCACCCCGCCCCCGTCGACCGTCCAGTCCTTGCCACGGCGATCAGGGGGGTATGATCTTCGCCCGTCCGTCGTGAGGGAAGTCCCCTCCGACCCCCATGAGAACCGTTCCCGGATCCCCGCCATGTCGAGCCCAGCCGATCGCCGATACTCCGAATCCCACGAATGGTTTCTCGTCGACGGCGACCTCGTGACGATCGGGATCACGACCCACGCGACCGAGGCGCTCACCGACATCACGTACGTGGAGATGAAGTCGCCTGGAACCGATCTCGCCGCGGGCGATTCGGTCGGCGAGGTCGAGTCGGTCAAGACGACGAGCGACATCTACACCGCCGTGGCGGGCGAGATCGCCGAAGCCAACGGCGCGGTGGTCGACGATCCGTCGATCGTCAACAACGATCCCTACGGGGAGGGTTGGCTCGTCCGGCTCCGGGTGACCGACGCCGGCCCCCTCGACGGCCTGATGGATTCAGCGGCGTACGACGCCATGAATGCCTGATCACCCACCCGGCGACGCCCGCTTCGGATGCTCGAAGAGGTCCGGCACGGGATCGCATCCGACGGACGCCCCGCTCGAATCCGCACGTCCACGAGGATCGTCGTCACCATGACCGAAACAGATGCCTTTCGGGGAATCGAGATCCGGGATCTCCGCAAGTCGTATTCGCTCGGTGAACGCCGGGTCGAAGCGGTGTGCGGCATCGACCTCGATCTCCACGAGCCCGGCCTGTGCGCGGTCATGGGGCCGAGTGGGAGCGGGAAATCGACCCTGCTGCACCTCATCGGCGGACTCGATCGTCCCGACGGCGGCACGATCCGCGTCGGAGGTTCCCGGATCGACGACATGAACGAAGCCGGCCTGACGGCGTTCAGGCGGCGGGGAATCGGGATCGTCTTCCAGCAGTTCAACCTGCTGGCGTCGATGTCGGCGATCGAGAACGTGATGCTCCCGGGCGTGCTGGACGGCACGCGGGAACGCGATCTCCGGGACCGGGCGGGGTCACTGCTCGAGGAACTCGGCCTCGGTGACCGGATCGAACATCGTCCCGACGCCCTTTCCGGAGGCGAGCAGCAGCGCGTCGCCATCGCGCGTTCCCTGCTTTTCGCACCCCCCGTCCTGCTCGCCGACGAACCGACCGGAGCCCTCGACAGCTCGGCGAGCGATCGCCTCTGGGGACTCCTCGACGAGCTCGGGACGTCTCGCGAGGTGCTCGTCCTCATGGTGACGCACGAACCCGCTGCCGCGACGCACTGTCGCCGGGTCCTGGTCCTCCAGGACGGACGGGTCGCCGACGACTTCCAGACGGAGGGGATGGATGAGAGCGAGCTGGCACATCGCGCGACACGTCCTGTCCGGGCGTAGGGTCCGCACCACCCTGCTCGTGATCGCGGTGGCGATGGCATCGGCCCTCGTGACGGCGGTGGCCACCGGGATGCGCACGGTCCAGGGCAGCATCGAACACCGGATCTCCCGATCGATCGGCGCCGTCGACGCCCGCATCGTCCACCGCTACGGATCCCCCTTCGACGCCGGAGTCGCCGACCTGGTCCGCACCTGGCCGGGCGTGGTGGAAGCCGCGCCGAGGGTGGAAGGGGCGCTGACCCTCGCGCGGACCGATGGTCGACGCGACGAGGACGGTCGTCGGATCCGGCTCACCGTGCAGGCCCGCGGCGTCGATTCCGAACGGGATGCGGTCTTCGAACAGTACGACCTGCTCGAAGGACGCTTCCCCGAGGATCCGGGCGAGATCCTGCTGGATCCCCTGACCTCGCGTCGGCTGGACGCCGGACTGGGCGAGACGGTCCGCGTCGAACGCTTCGGACCCCCGATCGATCTCGAGATCGTGGGCATCCGCGATCGTCCGGAACTCGGGGCGCTTCAGAAACCCCGCGTTCACGTGGATCGCCGCGTGATCGAGGCATCCTCCGGCCGCTCCGGGGAGGCGAGCGTGGTGTCGATCGTGCTGGAGGAGGGACTCGACGTTCCGACCTGGGTGGCCGAGCACGAGGATGGCGTCGAGACCCCGCTCCGCCTGGAGTCCGCCGAGCGAGCCCGGGCCGGCTACGACCGTCAGGTCCGGGCCAGCCGCGTCGGATTCCGGACCGGCACGATCGTCGCGTTCCTCGCCTGCGCCTTCATCGTCGCCATCGGGATGACCACCGCGATCGGCGAGCAGATCCGTCAACTGGCGATGCTTCGGTGCATCGGCGCCAGCCGGTTCCAGCTCGCCGGGTCGCAGGCCTTCGTCGGGCTCGCGATCGGCGGCGGCGGCGGCCTGATCGGCCCCCCTCTCGGCATCGGGATCTCGGCGATTCTCGCGTGGTGGTACGCGGAATTCCTCCCCGGCGGACTGGTCGTGCCACCGGAAGGGCTTCTCCTCGCGTTGTTCGGCGCCGCCTCCGCCGGCCTGCTGGGTGCGGCCTGGCCGGCGTGGCGGGCCGCCTCGACCACGCCGCTCGAGGCGCTCGCCAATCGCGCTCGTCCGGTCCGAACCGCCGCGATCATCTACTGCGGGGTCGCCGGAATGGTCCTCATCGCGATCCAGCTCGCGCTGCTCGCGACACGGGACCCCGACCTCCGCTTCGATCTCTACGCCTTCCTCGGGCTGCCCGCGCTCCACGTCGGCTACTTCCTGCTCGCCGTGCCGGTGTTCGTCATGGTGTCCCGCGTCCTCGGACGAACGCTCGCCAGGCTCTGGAGACTCCCTCCCACCCTGGTGGCCGGCAACCTTCGCGGCGGCGCCTTCCGGCTCGGCCTCACCGCCGGCGCACTGATGGTCGGACTCTCGGTGCTCGTCTCGACGTGGAGCAACGGACTCGCGCTGGTCGACGACTTCGGCGAACGGGTCCGCTTCGCCGACGCGTTCGTGATGAAGACCGGTGGACTCGGACTCGAGGAACAGGCCACCATCGCATCGCTTCCCGAGATCGCGGCGGCCAGCCCCGTGGGATACCTCCCCCTCCGGGTGGCCGAGACGCAGCGGCTCGGTACCGGGGATCTCGCGCCGCCGAACGTGGTCTGCGTGGGATTCGAACCGGCGGAGTTCCTGGACATGAACCGGTTGGACTGGATCGAGGGCACCGCCGAGGAGGCGATCCCCCGACTCGAGGACGGCGACGCGGTGCTCGTGGCCAAGGAGTTCCTCGTGGCCCGCGACCTGGGTGTCGGAGACTCCATCTCCCTCGGTGCGGAGGGCGACGAGACCTCCTTCGAGATCGTCGGCGTGGTCGGCGCCGCCGGGCTCGACATGGCGACCGGACTCTTCGGGATCCGCAGCGTCTACATGGAACACGCGGTGAGCTGCGTCTTCATGGACTTCGAGACGGTCGCCAGCCGCTACGGGACCCGCGAGGCGTTCATCATGCAACTCGACCTCGACCTCCCCGCCGACGCCGACGCCGCCGATGCGGCGGAGGAGCGACTCGGGGAGGTCCTGCGGGAACGGATCCCGGGCGCGATCTTCGCGAGCGGACGTGGGATCAAGGCGCTCGTCGAGGACATCGGCGCGCGGATCCTGAGCGTGACGGCCGCGATCGCGATGGCGGCGCTGCTGCTGGCCTGCCTCGGCGTCGGCAACGTGGTCGCGGCCGGCATCACCGCCCGCGGATTCGAGTTCGGCGTGATCCGCGCCGTCGGCGGCGCTCCGGAGGTGGCCCCCCGCTTGGTGCTGGCCGAGATCACCGCCACCGCCGTCGCCGCGATCCTCGTCGGCGTCGCGCTCGGCATCCACCTCGCGTGGATGGGGGTCGGGCTCTACCGGGATCTCGCCGGCCTCCAGCTGGGGCTTTCGATTCCCGTCGTTCCGACCCTCGTGGGATCCGCGTTCGTGCTCGCCGCCGCGATCGTCGCCGCCCTGCCCGCGAGCCTCGCCCTTCGAAGGCGATCGCCGCGGGTCCTGCTCGCGGACGGCCGCGGCGGTTGATCGCGACGACGACCGTCCGACGAACGGCCTAGCATGGAGCCGTGTCCAGACCCTTCGAGTTGAAGAGCGAGTTCTCGCCAACCGGCGACCAGCCGGAGGCGATCGAGCAGCTGGTCGCCGGCATCCGGGAGGGCCGCCGCAAGCAGGTGCTGCTCGGGGCGACCGGCACCGGCAAGACCTTCACCATGGCCAACGTGATCGAGCGCGTCAAGCGTCCCACGCTGGTCATCAGCCACAACAAGACGCTCGCCGCCCAGCTCTTCGAGGAGCTTCGCGAGCTGTTCCCCGACAACGCGGTCTCGTACTTCGTCTCCTACTACGACTACTACCAGCCCGAGGCGTACATCCCGGCCAGGGACATCTACATCGAGAAGGACGCCTCGCGCAACGACGACCTCGACCGGCTCCGGCTCGCCGCGACCAGCAGCCTGCTCAGCCGACGGGACGTGATCGTGGTCGCGAGCGTCTCGTGCCTCTACGGACTCGGCTCGCCCGACGAGTACGCGAAGAAGACGGTCATGATCGAGAAGGGCCGGGCCATCGATCGCCGGAAGTTCCTGCTGGCGCTCGCCGACATGCAGTACGTCCGCAACGAGGTCGACCCGGTCCGAGGCCAGTACCGCGTCAAGGGCGACTGCATCGAGGTCTATCCCGCCTACGAGGAGTTCGCGATCCGGATCGATCTCTGGGGGGACGAGGTGGAATCCCTCCAGCTCTTCGACCCCCTCACCGGCGAGCAGCTCGCGGACGAGCATCGGGTCTTCGTGTTCCCCGCGGTCCACTACGTGATGCCCGAGGACCACAAGGCCTCCGCCATCGCGTCGATCCGGAGCGAACTCGCCGAACGGGTCGAGGACCTCAAGGAGGAAGGCAAGCTGCTGGAGGCCCAGCGGCTGCTCGGTCGGACCCGCTACGACCTGGAGATGATCGAGGAGGTCGGCTACTGCTCGGGCGTCGAGAACTACGCCCGACACTTCGACGGTCGACTGCCCGGGGTACGGTCCTTCTGCCTGTTCGACTACTTCCGGCGCGGATTCGCGGGCGAGACCAGCGGCGCCGGCGGCGAGGACCCGGACGACTGGCTGGTGCTGATCGACGAGAGTCACGTGACCCTCCCCCAGGTCCGCGGCATGTACTTCGGGGATCGCGCGAGGAAGCAGACGCTGGTCGACCACGGCTTCCGGCTTCCGAGCGCCATGGACAACCGCCCCCTCAAGTTCGAGGAGTTCGAGGAGCTCGCTCCCCAGACCGTCTACGTGTCCGCGACGCCCGGTCCCTACGAGCTGGAGGAGGCGGAGGGACTCGTGGTCGAGCAGGTGATCCGTCCCACCGGACTCGTCGACCCGCCGATCGAACTCCGGCCCGCCCGCGGCCAGGTGCAGGACCTCCTGGAACTCTGCCGGGAGCGGGCCGAGCGGAAGGAGCGGGTGCTGGTCACCGCGCTCACCAAGCGACTCTGCGAGGAACTGACCGACTGGCTCGACCGCCAGGGCGTCCGCGTCCGCTACCTCCACTCCGAGATCGACACGCTGGAGCGCCTCGAGATCCTCGCGGAACTGCGCGAAGGGACGTTCGACGTCCTCGTCGGGGTCAACCTCCTTCGCGAAGGGCTGGACCTGCCCGAGGTGTCGCTGGTCTGCATCCTCGACGCGGACAAGCAGGGCTTCCTGCGATCCACCTCCAGCCTGATCCAGACGATGGGTCGGGCCGCCCGGAACGCGAACTCGCAGGCGATCATGTTCGCCGACAAGGTCACCCCGGAGATGCGGGCGGCGATCGACGAGGTGGAACGTCGACGGGCGAAGCAGCTCGAGCACAACGAGCTTCACGGCATCACCCCCGCCACGATCAAGAAGGCGATTCGTCGGGGCATGGAGCGGGAGCTCGCGGCGGCGAAGACGGCCCGGAAGGCGATCGGCGAGGACGCCGGCGCCGCGACGTACGGCCGCGACGAACTGGTGACGATGCTCGAGGAGTCCATGCTCGAGGCCGCTCGGGGTCTCGAGTTCGAGAAGGCCGCCGACCTTCGGGACCGGATCGACCGACTCAAGGCCCTGCCCGAGGGAGGCGAACTTACGCTGGAGGAGGCCGGCGCCTCCCGCACCGCGGCGGGGAAGGCCGGTTCGAACGCGGGAAAGAGCCGTGGCCGCAAGGGTCGTGGCGGGAAGTGATCCGTCCGGCGTGAATCCGGCGATCCCGCCGCGGTGGCGGCGACGAAGGCCCCAAAAACAAGAAAGGCCGCATGCTGCGGCATCGGGGTGGCGTCTGGTCGGTCTCAGGGACGGGTGGAGCGATCCCGGACCGTGGTTCCTCGGAGCCTCAGACGGCCGGAGGCGTTCCGAAGGACCCGGCGGGAGTCGATGCGGATCCAGTTCCGGTCCGAGGCGGCCTTCGGCGACGCCTTGGAGTCTCGAAGTTTCGGATTCGCAACCACTCGGGACATGGTTCGTGCTCCGGGGGACCCCGCCATCGACGCTCGATGCGTCGGGGCGTGATCCTACTATTCGTCCATTTCACCTTCTTGTACCCCTCGATTCCCCAATTTCTTCAATCTTCCCCGGTCTCTACGTCGGGTTTCGGAACAGGATCGAACCCGTGATTGGTTTCCGGACCGCCTCGGATCACGGATTCGATCGCTTCGCTCCATACAATCGGTGACTCATGACGCCCTCTCCCAAGCCCGCCGCAGGTTCGATCCAGATCCGCGGCGCCCGCGAACACAATCTCAAGGACCTGGACCTCCGGATCCCGCGGGATCGCCTCGTGGTGATGACCGGCGTCTCCGGATCCGGCAAGAGCTCCCTCGCCTTCGACACGATCTTCGCGGAGGGGCAGCGGAAGTACATGGAGTCCCTCTCCGCGTACGCCCGGCAGTTCCTCGACCAGATGCGCAAACCGGATCTCGAGTCGATCGACGGCCTTCCCCCCACCATCGCGATCGAGCAACGGGGCGGCGGCCACACCCCTCGGTCCACCGTCGCGACCACCACCGAGATCTACGACTACCTTCGACTGCTGTACGCCCGGGCCGGACGTCCCACCTGCTGGCATCGCGACGAGTCCGGCAGGACCTGCGGAAAGCCGATCACCGCGACCAATCCGAGTCAGATCGTCGAGATGCTGATCGAACGCTGGACCGGGGCCCGGGCCATGATCTGCGGACCGGTGGTCCGGGGTCGGAAGGGATTCCATCGAGAGATCGCGGAAGGACTCCAGCGACAGGGCTTCGTCCGGGCACGGGTGAACGGCGAGATCCGCGATCTTCGCGAGGTCCTCAAGGAGGAGGGTGAGAATCCCCTCGGCCTGGCCCGGTACGAGATGCACGACATCGAGGCGGTGGTCGATCGCGTCAAACTGGACGCCGAGGGGCGGCAACGGCTGGCCGAAAGCGTGGAGGCCGCTTTCAAGATCGGGAGCGGCTCGCTGCTCGTGCTGGTGGAGGAGGACGGCGTCTGGACGGAACACCGGTTCAGCGAGCACTTCGCCTGTCCCGACCATCCCGAGTGCTCGATCGAGGAGCTCGCCCCCCGACTCTTCTCCTTCAACTCGCCCCACGGCGCCTGTCACGCCTGCGCCGGGCTCGGGACCGTGAACGAATTCGACGAATCGCTGGTGGTGCCGGATCCGACCCGCTCCCTCAAGGAGGGGGCGATCGAACCGTGGCGGAAGAACGGCCGCCGGATGAACATCTACTACGGCCGGCTGCTCCGGAAGTTCACGGAGGCGTTCGGGGTCGATCCGAAGGCGCCGATCTCGAAGCTCTCCTCCGAGACCATGCGTTTCCTCCTCCACGGCGTCCCCGAAGCGAGGGAGTCCGATCTCGGCCTGAGGTTCGAGGGCGTGCTTCCGAACCTTCGCCGTCGCTACGAGACCAGCGACAGCCAGTTCGTGCGGGAGCGGATGCACGGCTACATGACCGCGTCGAAGTGCGGCGAGTGCGGCGGATCGAGACTGCAGCCCGCCGCCCGGGCGGTGAAGATCGACGGCGCCCGCGAGACCCTCGACATCTCCGAGGTGACGCACCTCACGATCGAACGGGCCGCGGAGTTCTTCGACGACCTGGTGCTCGGTGCCGAGGGCCAGGCGATCGCGACGCCGATCCTGCGCGAGGTTCGCTCCCGGCTCGGCTTCCTGCGGTCGGTGGGCCTCGAGTACCTGACCCTCGACCGGTCCAGCGGCACCCTCTCCGGAGGTGAAGCGCAGCGGATCCGGCTGGCGACCCAGGTGGGATCCGGCCTCGTGGGGGTCTGCTACGTGCTCGACGAGCCGACCATCGGACTCCACCAGCGGGACAACGACCGGCTGATCGCGACCCTTCGCCACCTCACCGACATCGGAAACACGGTCCTGGTGGTGGAACACGACGAGGACGTCATCCGGCACGCCGACCACGTGGTCGACATCGGTCCCGGCCCCGGGCTCCACGGCGGACGCGTGGTGGCCCAGGGAACGCCGTCGGAACTGGCGGCCGCGGAGGACTCGCTGACCGGCGCCTATCTTTCCGGTCGCCGTCGAATCGAGATCCCCGAACGACGCCGAACGCTCGACACCCGGAATTCGATCGTGGTGAAGGGCGCCGCGGCGAACAACCTCAAGTCGATCGACGCGACCTTCCCGCTCGGCGGGATCGTGTGCGTGACCGGGGTGTCGGGCAGCGGGAAGAGCTCGCTGGTGAACGAGATCCTGCTCAAGTCCGCGCTGCGCACGGTCACCGGCACCAAGGTGGTGCCGGGTCCCCACAAGCGGGTCAACGGCCTGCAGCGGATCGACCG
>NYWD01000049.1 GCA_002684855.1 Planctomycetaceae bacterium
TTCGACACCTTCACCTGGGACAGCGAGAACGGCACCCTCGCCGCCAACGTGGTCCCCGGCCCGTTCGGCGTGCTGGCCCTCGCCGGATTCGGCATGGCTCGACGGCGTCGAGACCGCTGACGACGCGAATTTCCGCGGATGAACACACCGGATCCCGAGTACAGACTCGGGATCCGGTTTTTTCGGCACTCAGCGACGGCGTCGGATCTCGATTCGGTGCATCCCGGACTCGGGATCGTCGTACCATTCGACATCCATGCGACACCGACCCCGCCTCCTCGATCGACTCCGCACGCTGCTGGCCGTCGTCCTCCTCGGCCCGCTGCTCATCGCGGCATCGCCGGCGTCGGCCCAGTTCGACTTCGGCTTCGAAGGGAACGATGAACCGGGGTTCAACGATTCCCGGGATCGGGTCGGCGTTGAACTGCTCCTGTCCCGGAGCTCGGTCGCCCCCGGTGGCGATGTGGTCGTCGCGGTGATCCTCGACATGCAGTTCGGGTGGCACGTCTGGCCCGGCCCGGTGTCGGTGCCGGAGGATCTCGCCGAATTCGACGGCGCGATCCAGACCACCATCGCGATCCCCGCGGCGGAGGTCGCGCCGTTCACGATCCACGACGGGTTCGCGACCTGGCCGGAGATCCATGGCGTGCTCGCCGATCTCGGTGACGGACCGATCGACTACGCCGTCTACGAGGGCCGGGCGGCGATCCTGGTCCCGGTCACGATCGACGAGGATGCTGCGCCCGGCGCGCACGACCTGACCATCGACGTCGTTTTCCAGACCTGCGACGACCGCAGCTGCCTCGCGCCCGCGGAGGTCTCGCTCACTCGAAGTCTCGAGATCTCGACGTCCGGCGGCGGCACGACCAACGAGGACGACCCCGTGTTCGCGGCCTTCGATCCCGCGATCTTCGCGGCGATCCGTGGCGGCGCCGTCGCGGCCGACATCATCGAATTCGACGTGTTCGGACTCACCTTCTCGGTCGACGCGGCGGGCGGGGGCGGGTTCCTCCTGCTGCTGCTCGTCGCCGCGGTGGGCGGCCTGCTCCTGAACCTCACGCCGTGCGTGCTCCCGGTCATCCCCCTCAAGATCATGGGCCTGAGCGCCGTGGCCGAGAACCGCCGTCGATGCTTCACGCTCGGGGTCTCCATGTCGGTGGGCGTGGTGTTCTTCTGGATGGTGCTGGGCGGCATGATCGCCGGGCTCAAGAGCTTCCAGTCCATCAGCGAACTGTTCCAGTATCCCGCGTTCACGATCAGCGTCGGGGCGATCATCGTGGTGATGGCCATCGGGATGGCGGGCTTCTTCACCATCCAGCTGCCCGCCAGGTTCTACGCCATCCAGACCAGTCACGACACGCTCGGCGGCTCGTTCGTCTTCGGCATCATGACCGCGATCCTGTCCACCCCCTGCACCGCGCCCCTGATGGGCGCCGCGGCGGCCTGGGCGACCACCCAGTCGCCCGGCACGGTGCTCACCGTCTTCGGGTCGATCGGCACCGGCATGGCGATCCCCTATCTCGTGCTCAGCGCCTTCCCCGACCTCGTCAAGAAGATGCCGAGGACCGGCAAGGCCAGCGAAGTGGTCAAGCAGGTGATGGGCCTGCTGCTTCTCGCCGCGGGCATCTACTTCGTGGGCAGCGGGATCTCCGGACTCACCGTCGTCCCGGGCGAACCACCCAGCCGGCTCTACTGGTGGTTCGTGTCCGCGGCCGCACTGGCCTCCGGGGTCTGGCTGCTCGTCCAGACCTGGCGGATCGCCGATCGATGGACGCCCCGGATCGTGTTCACCCTGGTCGGCGGGTCCGTCACCGCGGTCTCGATCTGGGTCGGGCTGACGATGACCGCGAAGGGCCCGATCGACTGGATCTACTACACGCCCGAGCGCTTCGCGGACGCGGTCGCCGAGGACAAGGTGGTCGTCCTCGACTTCACCGCCGAGTGGTGCCTGAACTGCAAGACCCTCGAAGCCACGGTCCTGCAGACCGAGGCGGTGGTCGCGGCCCTCGATCGGCTCGACGTCGTGCCGATGAAGATCGACCTGACCGGCGACAACCCGGACGGCCGGGCCAAACTGATCGAAGCCGGCCGCCGGACGATCCCCCTGCTCGTGGTCTACGGCCGCGACGGAACCGAACTCTGGAAGAGCGACGCCTACACCCCCGGCCAGGTGCTCGATGCGATCGAGCAGGCCGGCCCCGAACGTCCCTGATCGCGTCGAACCGCCGTTTCGTGCCGATCGTTTGTTGATGATCGTTCGATGACGCACCCGGACGACCAGCCGCGCGTTGAAATGACGGCATGCCGATCGCCTACACCGTCACCGCTCGGTTCGAGGAACACGACGTCGCCGACGACTTCGTCCACTGGCTTCGCTTCGGTCACATGCGGGCCGTGCTGGACGGCGGCGCCGATCGCGCCGAAGTCGTCCGGTGGACGGAACCGGAGGAGGAGGAGACCACCGTCACGGTGCGATACCGATTCCCGGACCGGAACGCCTTCGACGCCTACCTCGACCATCACGCCCCCGGNCTTCGCGACGAGGGNGCCGANCGATTCCCGCCGAGCTGCGGCGTGACCTTCTCCCGGACGATCGGCGAGATCCTGCTTCCGGCGTGACCCCGTCCGAGCCCNGGNCCCGGGGGCGGTCGACGAGGACGGGTCAGCCGGGGCTCGCGTCGCAGGCCGACCGTACCGCCTCGACGCGTCCGACCTGGCCGGGACCGAAGCGGGCGAGTGGATCGAGATCTCGCTCCGCGTCGAGTTCGACCGCGACGTCGACCGCGGCGATCGCCTCGCGACACCGCCCGAGCGCCGCGAACCGCTCCGCGAGCCGGAGCCGCCATCCAGCGTCGTATGGATCGAACTCGATCACCCGTTCGATCGCGGACGCCGCGTCGCGTCCGTCCTCCGGGTCGGAGGAGGCGATCGCGATCGCCTCCAGCACCGATGCCCGCGCAGCCGCCGACGCGACGCCGGGGCGTGCGTCGACCCACGCCGTGGCGATGGTCGCCGCCCGCCGGCGATCGGCGTCGACCCCCGTCGTCATGAACAGCGTGATCGCACCACGAACCCGTCGCGGATCGTTCCACGCACGTTCCTCGACGAGATCCACGGCGAGGGCTTCCGCCGCACCCCGGCGGTCGGCCGCGGAAGGGGGCGTGCGGTCGTCACCAGGGGATCTGTGAAGCGTCGAAATGGACCGTGCGGCCTGGGCGGTGGAGCTCCCGTCCCGAAACGCGCCGAGCACCATGACGCTCGCGATCGCTGCAGACGACGCCAGGACCACCAGACCGCCGGACACTCGTCGTGGGCGATCCACGCCGCTCACGCGATCGCATGCGCCACCCGCGCACGCGAGCAGCGACCAGCAGGCGACGAGGGACCCCGGCTGCCAGAGCAGCATCTCGATCTGGGCCTGCGCCACGAGGACGCCCACCGAGGCGACCGCGACGCCGCGAACCAGGTCGTCGGAGAGGCGGGCGGATACCGACCACGCGGCGACACCGGTGATGACGGCCACCATGATCGCACCGGTCCGGACCGCGAGGCCGTCACCGAGAAGCGGGCCTTCGATCCATGCCATCAGGAACAGCCCGATCACCGCGACCGGTGCCGCGACGATCGCGACGCGTGGACCGGGCCCGGCCTCCGGGCCTGCCGCATCGACGACTTCCGAGCGGTGTCGAAACACGACGAGCGCGGCCACGCCGAGCCATGCGAAACCCGAGAGGCCGAGACCGCTGATCCAGTCCAGCACGACGGAGTGCGCGCTCGCCACGCTCTCCGGACTTCGGATCGGTCGCGTCGCCAGGTAGGCGTCCTGGAACCCGTCGGGACCGACCCCCGCCCACGGATGCTCGAGGAACATCGCGATCCCGCCCTGCAGGTAGTGCCAACGGAAGAGCAGCGAGCGATCACCGGCGAAGTCCTCGGGCAGCAACCCACGGGCCACGATCGCGGAGAAGGCGAGCACCCCGACCGCGATCAACCACGAACCCGAGCGCCGGAGAAACCGCTCACGCAGCGGCCCCAGCAGCAGGAGCAGGCCGAGCACGCCCACGGCGGACGCGGCGATCGCCCCCTTCGATGCATTCAGGCCGACGAGCAGCAGGCAGCCCGTCCCGGCGAGCCCGAGCATCACGGGACCACCCGCGCCTCGATCCGCGCCGCTCCCGGATCTTCGCGCGGCGACCAGAAGTCCGATCGCCAGCACGCCGCCGGCCGCGAGCAGTCCGCTGAGGACGTTTGAAAAACCGATCCAACCGGTCGCTTCAGGCTGCCGCAGGCGACGTTCGTAGATCGCCGCCGCCGGGGAATCAGCCGACCACCCTCGGGCCGCCAGGATGGCGTCCCGATTCGCGTCGAAGAACGCGACGGTGTCGGGATGCTCCACGAAGACCTGGTGAAGGCCTCGCACGACGTTCGCCGCGATCGCGGCCAGCACCACCGCGAGCACCGCGCGACGGACCGAGGGGGTTCGGACCAGATGCGCGAGGGCGACCCCCGCCGCCACGGCCGCGAACCAGTCGAACCCCCGCCACGCGTCGAGCAGGTCCGACCAGGCATGCCACGCGATCACGGGGAGCGGCAGCAGGAGCAACAGGAGCATCGGGCGATCGAGGCCACCGCGTCGGGAGGCGATGGCGAGACCGATCCCGGACAGCAGCACGAGGATCGCGTCGAGCAGCAGCGAGCCGGCGGAACCCACCGCCGGGAACGGGCCGGCGACGCTCGCCGGATCCACGTCGAAGAGACGATCGGGGGCGAAGGGGAGCAGAAGCCGGAGCGAACCGAGGCCCGCCACGAGCATCGCGACCACCGCGCCGGTCGGGGTCTCGTCGACGCCGATCCTCGCGTGCGGCACGTCCGCACCGACGGTCAACCGCCGACTCCGTCACGCCGGCGCCGGGCGCCGGATTCCAGGAGCCCGAGCACGAGGAGGATCGAGGCGGCCTGGGCGCCGATCATCACCGCCTGCCATGGCTGCACGGATCCGAGGACGATGCCCCCGATCCCGGTCGCGGCGGACAGCCCCCAGATGACCAGCACCGCGGACCGACGCGAAAGCCCGAGCCCGACCAATCGGTGCGAAAGGTGCTGCTGGTCGCCGACCAGCGGACTGCGTCCCTGGCGGATCCGGATCAGGCTGACCGAGACGAGATCGTAGATCGGGATCGCGAGCACGATCACCGGCATCAGCACGCCGTACCAGGCGGTGCCCAGCGCGAAGTCGGGATCCGCGGTGTCGACGAAGGTGGTCCGGACGGTCAGCACGGCCAGCAGCCAACCGATGACGAGCGATCCCCCGTCCCCGAGGAAGATCCGGGCCGGCGGCACGTTGAAGACCAGGAAACCCATGAGACCACCGCAGAGCAGCCCGAAGGCGGTGGCGGTGAACCACTGCCCGTTGATGATCGTGGCGGCCATGAAGATCGCGGCCGCGATCGCGGCGACGCCACCGGCGAGCCCGTCCATGTTGTCGAGGAAGTTGATCGCGTTGCAGATCACCACGATCCACGTCACGGTGAGCGTCGCGGACAGGGCGATGCCCGCCCCGCCGAAGTCGTCGAGCACGGTGAAGAGCCTGAGTCCGCCCACCACCACCACCGACGTCGCCACCCCGAGCTGGACGAAGAGCTTCGGCAGCGGCGGAAGGGCTCGACGGTCGTCGACCAGCCCGACCACGTGCATCACGACCCCCCCGATCACGAGGGTCCACCAGACCGGTCGCTCGCTCTCGAGTCGACCCGCGAACGAGTCACCGGAAAGCCCGATCGGATCGAGCAGACCCGGTGCGAAGGCGAGGACGAGCAGACCGATCGCGAGCGGGCCGAGCGCCGCCGCGGCGACCGCGATCCCTCCGATGTTCGGTACGGCGCGAAGCTCCTTGGCGTGGCCCGGCGTGCCCTCGGAGTCCAGTGCGCCGGTCCGTCGGCCGAGCCGAACCAGGAGCGCGGTCAGCGGTGCGGCGATCAGGAACCCGAGCGGGATGGAGAAGAGGGTGGGGCCGAGCATCCGGCCATGGTATCCGCCCCGTGCCGGGGACCCTCGTCGGCCGGATCGGTCCGCTACCCTGCTCTCATGAAGTCCGTCACCGTCTACTGCTCCAGTTCCTCCTCGCTCGACCCGCACTTCACCCGGACCGCCGAAATCGTCGGCCGGGAGATCGCGAACCGGGGAAGCACGCTCGTCTACGGCGGTGGTTCCACCGGCCTGATGGGCGACGTGGCCCGCGCCTGCGCGGCCGCCGGCGGCGAGGTCGTCGGCGTCATCACGAGCCATCTCGCGACCCTCGAGGTCGCCTTCGAGGGCTGCACCGAACTCGTCACCGTCGAGACGATGCGGGAACGGAAGCGGATCATGGTCGAACGCGGGGACGCGTTCCTGGTCCTGCCCGGCGGCCTCGGGACCTACGAGGAACTCTTCGAGACCCTCGTGGGCCGCGTCCTCTCGGAACACGACAAGCCGATGGGGATCGTCAACGATCACGGCTACTTCGATCCGCTGCTGGCGATGATCGAGCACGGGATCGAGCAGAAGTTCATTCGTCCGGCGATCCGACGGCTCCTGTCCATCGATCGGGACGCCGTCAAGGTCCTGCACGCGCTGGCGACGGACCGGGGACACGGTCTCTCGCCCTCCGACCTGATCCCGCCGCTGGCGGAACTGGAGAACTGAACCGATCGGTCCCCGCGACTTCGCGGGATCGACCGCCGGTACGCCCCACCCATGGACGCCACCGCGATCATCGCCGGCCAGGGCGACCTGCCGCGGCTCACCGCCGAAGGCGTGCGAGCGGCCGGTCGGCGGGCGATCGGGCTGGGGCTCCGCGGGATGTACGACCCCGCGTTCCCCGCCGCCTGCGACGAGTTCCGCGAAGTCGGCTTCCTTCGACCCACGGGATGGGTGCGGGCGGCCCGCCGCGCGGGATGCGAGGACTCGATCCTGATCGGCCGGGTCGGCAAGAACGTCATGCATCGCCGACGCTTCAAGCTCGAGATGCTTCGCGAGATCCCCGACTTCTTCGTCATCGACCTCTGGTACCGGAAGTTGCGATTCGATCGTCGCTCCGCCACACTCCTGAGGATTCTCGCCGACGATCTCAACGCCCGTGGACTCAATCTCGTGGACTCCACCACCTATCTCAAGGACCACCTCGCGGCCGCAGGCGTCTGCACGACGCGACGGCCCACCGCCGACGAGTCGGGCGACGTGTCGTTCGGCTGGCCCTTGCTGACCCGCACCAGCGAACTCGAGATCGGACAGGCCATCGCGGTCCGGCAACGCGACGTGATCAGCGTGGAGGCCGTGGAGGGCACCGATCGCATGATCGCACGGACCGCGGAGCTCTGTCCGCGCGGCGGCTGGACCCTCCTCAAGACCGCGTCGCCGACCCACGACACCCGCTCGGACGTCCCGACCATCGGCGAGCGCACGATCCGAAACGCCGCCGAAGCCGGTTGCACGTGCATCGCGCTCGGGGCCGGTCGCGTGATCCTCGCCGATCGGCCGAAGGTGATCGCCGCCGCGGACGCCGCGGGCATCACGATCGTCGGGATCGACCACGACCCCGAGGCCTCGCTCTCCGGCCCGGTCGACCCCGGGACCGAGGCGTGACGGAGCCCGCGGGATCCGGGCGACGGTTCGCGAGTCGCGCCGGCCTGAAGCTCGAGCATGGCCTCGACGCGTTCGAACTCGACGTGACCGGATTCCGGTGCGCCGACTTCGGCGCGAACGTGGGCGGTTTCACGGACTGCCTCCTTCAGCGCGGCGCGATCCGGGTGGTGGCGATCGACACCGGCCGAGGCGTCCTCGCCTGGCCCCTCCGACAGGATCCGCGGGTCGAGACCCGGGAACGAACCAACGCCCTTCACGACGACCCGCCGGAAGGGGGCGTCGATCTCGTCGTGATCGATCTCGCCTGGACGCCGCAGCGTCTGGCGATTCCGGCCGCGCTCCGGTGGCTCGATCCCGCCGGAGCCCGTCGAATCCTCACGCTCGTGAAGCCGCACTACGAGCTCGCACCGGACGAGAAGGGCCTGCTCGACCGCGGTTTTCTCCCGCAGGAACACGCGCCGCGGGTCCTCGATTCGGTGCTCGAAGCGATGCCGGAACTCGGCGTGGAGGTGCTTGGCGCGACCGCGTCACCCCTCGTGGGTGGCAAGACGGCGAAGCGTCGCGGGGTTCCCGGCAACATCGAATACGTCGCCTTGCTCACCCCGTCCTCATGACGGCGCGCCCGACGGTTCCAGTCGCCCGAAAAGCCGCCTGAAACCTCCCCCCGAAGACGCCCCGATCACCCCGCGAACGGCTGGTTTCCGGTAGAATTCGGCGTCCGGAAAACACCCGCGAAGGCATGCCCTTCGCAGGACCCCCCCGTCCCTTCGACGACCTCTCGAGAGCAGCGACGACCCGCATGAGCGAAGACTCGACCACGCCCGAACCGAGCCCGGATCACGAAGGTGCCGACGACGCCCAGGCGATCGGCGCCATTGGTGAAGTCGTCGATCTGGAGATCGAGCGAGAGCTCCACGATTCGTACCTCACCTATGCGATGAGCACGATCATGGATCGTGCGCTCCCCGACGTGCGGGACGGCCTGAAGCCCTCGCAGCGGCGGATCCTCGTCGCGATGAACGACCTGAACCTGTCACCCGGTCGCAAGCACATCAAGTGCGCGAAGATCGCGGGCGACACCTCGGGCAACTACCACCCGCACGGCGAGTCCGTCATCTATCCGACGCTCGTCAACCTCGGCCAGAACTGGAAGACCCGCTGCCTGCTGATCGACAAGCAGGGGAACTTCGGCTCGATCGAGGGCGATCCCCCCGCGGCGATGCGGTACACGGAGGCGAGAATGACCGCCGCGGCGGTCGCGATGCTCGAGGATCTCAAGTACGAGACCGTCGACGTCAAGGCGAACTACGACGAACGCCTGATGGAACCGGTGGTCCTCCCCGCGAAGTTCCCGAGCCTCCTCGTGAACGGCTCGAGCGGCATCGCCGTCGGCATGGCGAGCTCGATGCCGCCGCACAACGCGGGCGAGATCTGCGACGCGGTGATCCGCGTCCTCGACGATCCCGACCTGCCGCTCTCGGAGCTCCTCCAGACCGTTCCCGGCCCCGACTTCCCGACCGGCGGGGGGATCATCGGCCGACAAGGCATCGTGCAGGCCTACACCACCGGTCGTGGACGCATCACGGTGCGGGGACGGGTGCGCCAGGAGATCCAGAACGGCCGCGACGTCCTCGTCATCGACGAGATCCCCTACCAGGTCAACCAGAGCAGCCTCATCGAGAAGATCGTCGAGGCGGCGAAGACCGGGAAGATCGCCGAGATCTCAGACGTGCGGAACCACTCCGGCCGCGATGCCCGCACGCGAATCCTCGTCGTCCTGAAGAAGGGCGGCAACCCCGACGTGGTCGAGCGCCAGCTCTACCAGTTCACCCCGCTCCAGTCGACCTTCTCGATCATCAACATCGCGCTGGTGAACAGCCAGCCGCGGACGCTCGATCTCCGCGCACTGATCGACCACTGGATCGAGCACCGCCGGGACGTGATCCGCCGGCGGACCGAGTTCCTGCTCCGCCAGGCCCGACAGCAGGCCCACAAGCTCGAGGGACTGATCTACGCGGTCTGCGACATCGACGAGGTGATCCGCCTGATCCGGTCCAGCCGGACCAGGGACGAGGCGATCAGCCGCCTGATGGAGCGACGATTCCAGATCGCCGCGGACCACGCCTACGCGCCGCTGATCCCGCAACGCCTGCTGGACGCGGCGAACGCGGAGGTCGACGGCGGGATCGGCGCCATGCTGACCCGCGTGCAGGCCGAGGCGATCGGCGCCCTGCGGCTCATCCAGCTCACCGGACTCGAGATCGAGAAGCTCGCCGGGGAACTGCGATCGATCCACGAGGAGATCGAGGGATACGAGACGATCCTCGCCGACGACGACCGGGTTCGGGAACTGATCCGCGAGGACTGCCTCGAGATCCGCGAGAGGTTCGCCGACAGCCGGCGGACGGACATCGAGGACGGCGAGGTCGAAGGCTTCGAGATGGAGGAACTGATCCAGGAGCACCGGGTGGTGGTCACCATCACGCACAGCGGCTGGATCAAGCGACTTCCCGTCGACACCTACCGGCAGCAGGGACGCGGCGGCGTGGGGATCAAGGGCGGCGACGCGCGTGAAGGCGACTTCACCGAACACGTCTTCACCGCGAGCACCCACCACGATCTCCTCTGCTTCACGGACACCGGACGCGTCTTCAAGATCCGGGTCTGGCAGATCCCCGAAGCGGGCCGGACCAGCAAGGGCCGCTCGATCGCCAACGTGCTCGACCTCAAGGACGGCGAGTCGGTCCGGTTCTTCCTGCCGATCAGCGATTTCGAGAAGAGCGAGGACTACCTGTTCTTCGCGACGGGGGCCGGACGGGTGAAGCGGACCTCCCTGAAGGACTTCCGCAACGTCAACCGCAGCGGGATCATCGCACTCAACCTCAACGACGAGGACCACCTCGTCGGCGTGGTGCTCACGAGAGGCGACGACCACGTGCTTCTCGCGACCTCCCGGGGCATGGCGATCCGCTTCGACGAGAACGACGCCCGGGTGATGGGGCGGGCCGCGGCGGGCGTGAAGGGCATCGATCTCGCGACCACCGACGCGGTCGTCGGCCTGGTCCGCGCCGAGGACGACACCGATCTCCTGACCGTCACCGAGAACGGCTACGGCAAGCGGACCGCACTCACCGAATACCTCGTGCAGGCGGAGGACGGCGCTCGCCCGCAGAGCCGCGGAGGCAAGGGCCGGATCGACATCAAGACCGCGGGCCGGAACGGTCCGGTGGTGACCGTCCGCGCGGTCACCGACGCGGACAGCCTCATGTTCATCTCCTCGGGCGGGATGATGATCCGGACCTCGGCGGCCGACGTCTCCCGGCTCGGACGGAACACCCAGGGCGTCCGGGTGGTCAAGCTGAAGACCGAGGATCGCCTCATCGACTGCGCAACGACCCCCGCGGAACCCGAGGAGGCCGCGGAGGACACGCCCTCGCCCGCCACCGACTGACCGAGCGTCGGGGACGGAGGGATTCCCATGCCTCGACCCTGAATCAGAACGCCTCTCGTCAAACGCAAGGAACCGACCGCATGAGCCTCAATGAGTGGTCCGACAACATCGTCCTCGCCGAGACCGGCGAGGAACCGACGTTCAGCGAGGACATGGTCTCGCTCATGACGATCGTGGAGGATTCCGAGCAGGGCGGCCGCGACATGCCCGACATGGTCGTGAACCTCGCGGAGGTCGACTATCTGAACTCGTCGAACATCGCCCAGCTCCTCCGCCTGCGCAAGCGACTCGCCGCCGCCGGCGGGCGCCTGCGGGTGTGCTCGGTCGGGGATCAGGTCTGGGGCGTGATCCTGGTGACGGGACTCGACAAGCTGTTCGAGTTCCACGACGACGTCGCGACGGCGATCGCCTCCCTCCAGCTCGAGGCGTGAACGACACGGCGACCCATTCCCCCGGATCCGCGGAAGGGCCCGACGCGACTCCGGTTCGCCGGGTCAGGCTGCGCCGCAGCGAGCCTCCGTTCCGGATCGAACTCACGCCCCTGATCGACGTGATCTTCCTCCTGCTGACCTTCTTCATCTACGCGATGGTCCTCATGGACCGGATCGAACTGGTCCCGCTCGAACTGAAGCCGCTCGAGGCCGGAGCGGTGGTCGCCGACGCGGCGCCTCCGCCGGCCCGCACCCTGAGCCTCGACGCCGACGGCGGCATGTTCCTCGATCGCGAGTCCATCGAGATCGGGGCGGTGGTGCCGGCGCTCCGCGCGACGCTCGAAGCGGATCCGGAGACCGTCCTGTACCTCGCGGTCTCCGACGAAGTCGGCCCGAACGACCGCATTCCCGTGTTGCTGGAGATCTGGAACCAGCTTCGACTCGCGGAGATCCCGATCCGGATGGTCGGGCGCCCGATCTCCCCGGATCCCGCCGCCAGCGGCGATTCCTGACCGAGATCGCACCCACCCACCGGAATCGAGCGGCCTCCGACTACCATCCTCGCGTGGATACACGGCGAAGAAGATCGATCTCCGAGCCGACGGCGTTCGTCCTGTCCGTGCTCCTGCACCTCGGTGTCGCGGTGCTCGTTCTCGGAGCGGCGACCGCGGACGGTCGCGATCGATCCCTCGACCACGAACTCGGCGGGCCGCGTGAACCGGAGCCCGAGCGGGAACCGCTGGGCATCGAGGAGAGCGAGGCCGAGACCCTGACGTGGATCGGGTACGAGGAGTACCGGGAACATCTCGCGCGACTCTCCGAAGTCGAGCAGGCGGCGATGCTCGCATCTCCCGTGGCGGGCGGCGGCGGCGCGCCGCCACCGAGTCGCCCTCGCACCGCCGCGCCGGCGAAGGCGTTGCCGACCGCCGGTCTCCCGTCGAGCGCCGCCCCGACCTCGACCGCACCGGCATCGGAGACCGTCGAGGCGGAAGTGATCCTCGATCGTGAGATCGTGACCGAACCGAAGACCCGTCCGACCGCGGCCCCGGAGCCCGTCGAATCCGAGACCATCGACGAGGCGACCACGTCGGATGCCGAGGCGACGCCCGATCCATCGACCCGCCCGGCCGAGGAGACCACCGCCACCGATGACGTCCCCGAGGAACCCGTCCCGGTGCCCCCGGTCGCCGAAGAGTCCGATCCGGATCCCGATTCGAAGCCGGTGCCTTCGCCGGAACCGGATCCGGGTCCGGCACCGAAGCCCAACCCGACTCCCGCGCCCGAGACGAATGGCGACGAAGGCGAAGCGGAGGGTGACGCCGCCGGGGACGGCGACGGTCCCGGGGAACCCGCCCCGGAATCCGGCAACGACGCGGATAAGGACGCCGAGGCCACGAGCGTGATCGAGGTGCCGGCGTCGGAATGGAAGCAGGGCAAGCCGCTCGCGGCCCGGGGACTCGACATCACGACCCGTCGCCCGAAGATTCCGGTGACCGCCTGGCTGAGCTATCGCCCCAAGTACAACCCTGTCGCGCGGGTCGAGTTCGACCGGACCGGAAAGCCGAAGCGCGCTTCGCTCTTGGTGCGTAGCGAGGAACCGAATCTCGACGAACGCCTCATCGACATGCTCTATCGCTGGCGAGCCAAGGGTCCGAGACTCAAGGAACTCACCGGCGACCAGACCGTCTCGATCGAACTCCAGCTGCTCCTGAACTGAGCACCTCGAACCGATGGAGGACCATCATTCCTCCAGCCGCTCCCGCCACGTCTGCACCCGCGGATGATCGGTGAGATCGAATTCGAGGGGTGTGACGGTGAGGCAGCGCTCCATGAGCGCCTCGACGTCGGTGTCGGGGTGGGTTTGCATGAATTCCATGCCGCTGCCCGCCGCCCAGTAGTAGGTCTGGCCGTAGGGGCTCGTCCGCTTGTCGTAGCCGCCCGTGCCGGCGGCGGTGTTCATCGCGCAGACCTTGATCGGCGGCATCGGAGCGTCCGGGGTCTCGGTCCGCGGCACGTTGACGTTGATGACCGCATGCGGGTCGAGCGGATGCACCAGGATCCGGTCGATCGCGACCCTGGCGATCTCCGCGGCCCGGTCGTAGCAGATCGAATCGCGATCACCGAGATGCAGGCTCACCGCGATCGACGGCACCCCCAGGAATGCGCTCTCCACCGCCGCGGCGACCGTGCCGGAATAGATCACGTTGACGCCGACGTTCGCGCCGCTGTTCATCCCGGAGATCGTGATGTCGGGGCGGGCGCCCTCCCCGTGCAGCTCCTCCCAAAGCGAGCGAAGCGCGACCTTCACGCAGTCCGCGGGACGACCGTCCACCGCGTGCCCGGTCGAACCGTCGTCCATCGTCGACGAATGCACCATCAGCGGTTCGTCGAAGGTGACGCCGTGGCTGGTCGCGGATTGGACCGTGTAGGGGGCGATCGTGGTGACGTCGCCCAGACCCGCGAGCGCCCGATGCAGCGCGCGGATCCCGGGGGCCTCGATACCGTCGTCGTTGGTAAGCAGGATGTTCACGAAGGGTTCCAGCGTGGAGTGGAGGATGTGCACGGGACCCGCGGTCCCACGTCGTCTCAGGTCCGGACGGGCCGTTCGGGTTCGATCACGTACGCGCGACCGCCCCAGCGGACCGGTCTCCCCCGGGCGAGATCGATCGCCCCCCCACGGATCGCGCCCGCGACCAGCAGGCAGCCGATCGGCCAGCCGAGGATCCCGATCCGAGGCATGCCACCCCGTCCGAAGACGACGAGGAGCGCGGTCCCCGAGAACAGGAGGCCGGCGACGCCGGCGAGCAGCGCGAGCAGGCCGAGCAGCGTCGATCCCTGCGAGCGCACCACGGCGCCCGCGCCGAGGCTGGCGAGCGCGGTCACCGGGCCGAGTCCGGCGGAGGCGACCCGCACCACGTTCCGATTCAGCCTGCCGACGTTCCGATGGCACGACTCGATGAAGATCCGACGCCAGCCACCCAGCAGGTCCTCGAGGGACTCGTACATGCTGGTCTGGATCATGTCGCCGGAATCGACCACGCGAACGGACCCCTCGAGTCGATGGACGGCCTTCGCGAACGCCAGGTCCTCGAGCAGGTCGTCCTTCACCGCCGCATGGCCACCGAGGCGATCGTAGAACGCTCGACGGAAGAGCATGAACTGTCCGTTCGCGAAGGATCGGGGACGAGCGACGTGGTTGGTCCGGTCCGGCGGGAACATGCGAAGGAGGGTGATCGCCGCCGGCGGCTGGACCACGGCCTCCCACCAGTGACCGGAGGTCAGGCGGGTGTAGGCGCTGAGCAGGTCGATGGCGTCGGCGTCGGCGATCGCGACCGCGGCGCGAATGACGTCCGGGTCGAATCGCACGTCCGCATCGGTGAAGAGCAGCCAGTCGCCCCGCGCCGCGGCCGCCCCGACCGAGGCGGCGTGGCACTTGCCGGCCCAGTCGTCCGGACACGTGTCGTTCACGATCGGACGAATCCGCGGATCGCCCTCCGCGGCGGCCTCCAGCCGGGCGAGCGTGTCGTCGGTGCACCGGTCGAGCACCACCACGAGTTCGATGCGTGCGTCGCGCTGGGCCCGCATCGACGCCACCATGCGTTCGATCACCCGTGCCTCGTCGTGGGCCGGCACGACGACCGACACGAGATCCTCGACCTTCGGACGATCGAGCCCGTCCTCGAGCAGCGGAGTGTGCCTGGCGAGCCGGACCAACCGCCCCAGCACGAAGGCCCAGTAGACGGCGGTGGCGGTCGCGAGCACGGCGAGGATCAGGGTGATGACAACCGTCGCGGGAGACATGGGTCCTCCATGGTACGAAGGAGCGTGCGGACGGTGTCGATGTCGGCGTCGGGTCTACACTCCAGCCATGCCGCACGCCTCCCCGGCCGACGCCGATCCCGATCCCGATCCCGCCGATCGTCCGTCGGGAGCCCCCCGCCTCGATCGAGCCGCCGCGGCCGCGCTCGATGCCGCCGCGACGACCCGGTACGGGATTCCCGGCCTGCTGCTCATGGAACACGCCGCGATCGGTTCCACGAGGCTGATCGAACGCGAGCTCGCGCGGACCGGCATTCGACGCGTGGTCGTACTCTGCGGACCCGGCAACAACGGTGGAGACGGCTGGGCGATCGCCCGGCTGCTTCGCGGCGGCGGGGTTCCCGTGGAGGTGGTCGAGCTCGCTTCGCCCCCGACCCCCGGAGACGCGGCGACGAATCGCACGATCGCGATCGCGTTCGGCGTTCCGGTCCGACCCGCATCGGACCTCCAGGACCCGTCGCTGGCGCGCACGCTCGATGACGCCCTCGTGGTCGACGCCCTCTTCGGAACCGGCCTCGCCCGGCCGATCGCCGGCCCCGCCGCACGCCTGATCGAAGCGATCCGCGGCCACCCCGCCCTCGTGGTCGCCATCGACGTGCCGAGCGGGCTCGACGCCGACACCGGTTCGGTGCTCGGCACCTGCCTCCCCGCCCACGTCACCGCCACGATGGTCGCCCCGAAGCCCGGACTCCTCTCCCCCGGATCCGAAGCGCTCCGCGGACGGATCGAGATCGTCGACATCGGCATCCCGCCGGAGCTGGTCGCGGCGTTCGACGTCTCCGGCAGGAATCCCCCAAATCGGGGATGATGACCGCCTCCGGAAGACCTTCCCCCCCACCCCGGCCCGACTCCCGTGTACCAGCCGCTCCTCGCCAACCGCTATCTCGCCAGCCGGATCATCCCGCTCATCGCGGTGGCCGCGGTCGCGCTGTGCGTGGGCCTGGTGATCATCGTGGTCAGCGTGATGTCGGGATTCCTCGACATGCTCCTGAATTCCGGACGCACGCTGATGGGCGACGTGATCGTCCGGTACGCGGATCCCGGCATCCCCCACTACGACCTGCTCGTCGAGGAGATCGAGTCGAGGCCGGAAGCGGATGCGGCGACGCCGGTCGTGGAGACCTTCGGGCTGTTGAAGCTTCCCTACGGGAATCGAACCGAGGGCGTGCAGGTGTGGGGAATCCAACCCGAGAGCTTCGACCGGGTCGTGGACTTCGGCTCGAGCCTGGTCTGGGACGCCATCCCGCCCGAGGTCGAGGAGCTCGCGAAGGAGTTCGACGGCATCGAGCTTCCCGATCTCGAAGGCCTGCCGCGACTCGATCCCGTCGCGGACGGGGACTCCCCGAAGGTCGTGCTCGGGGTCGAGATCGATTCGGCGACCAAGGCCCGCGGTCCGTCCGGAGACTACGAGGTCCGTGCGCCGGCGTTCTGGCTGCCGCTTCGCGACGTCGAGATCACCTTGATCCCGATCTCGACCAGCGGGAAGATCGAAAAGCCGGACAATCGCCGCTTCGCCGTCGCCAACGAGTTCCAGTCCGGCGTCTACCAGATCGACTCGAGGCGGGCGATGATCGGCATCGGGACGGCCCAGCGGATGCTGGGGCTCGACTCGGCCCCGATCTACGACCAGGCGCTGCTCGACGAGACCGGCGAACTCTCGAGGATCGGCACCTATCCCGCCCGGGTGCAGATGATCCTGGTGCGGGCGGCGGACGGCATCACGCCGGAGGCCCTTCGCGACGCGGTGGAGGAGGCCTACGCGTCCTTCGCCGCCAAGATCGCCGACGAGACCGGCGTGCGGATCCGACCTCCGGACGAGGCTTTCGTCGGCATCCGGACCTGGCGTGAACAACTTCGAGACATGATCGGACCGGTGGAGAAGGAGCGTGAACTGATGCGCATCCTCTTCTCGATCGTCTATCTCGTGTGCGCCGGTCTCGTCCTCTCGATCTTCTGGGCGATCGTGCACGAGAAGACCCGCGACATCGGAATCCTGCGTGCGGTCGGCGCCTCCCGCCCCGGCGTGCTCGGGGTGTTCCTCGCCTACGGACTGGTGATCGGGCTCGCCGGTGCCGTGCTCGGGGCGAGCCTCGGCTGGGTCGTCGTGAACAACATCAACGCCATCCACGAAGCCATGGGTGAACCCGCTCCCACCTGGACGTGGATCGTCGCCTACGCCCTCGCGGCGGCGATGCTCGGCGTGGTGGGCGAGGCGGTGGTCCGGGGCGCCATGCTCCGGACCCTGCTCTCGATCGTGGGCGTGCTGGTCCTGGGCGGCGTGGGAACCGCGCTGCTCCTGCATCGAGGGTTCCTGATGTGGGACCCCGCCGTCTACTACTTCAACTCCATTCCGAACCAGGTCGACTGGTTCAGCGCGACCCTCACCATGGCCGGTGCGATCGTCTTCAGCGTCCTCGGTGCGGCCATCCCCGCGGCCAAGGCCGCGGACACCGATCCGGTACGAGCCCTTCGATACGAATGAACGAGGAACCGCAGATCACATCCTCGAAGTCGACCCTCGACGCGGATCCCGCGCCGGTCGTGCTGGAAGCCGCCGGCGTCCGCAAGACCTACCGGCTCGGCCGGGTCCCGGTGCGGGTCCTCGAGGATGCGTCGATCGAGGTGCGGCGCGGCGAGTGGGTCGCGATCCTCGGTGCGAGCGGAAGCGGCAAGAGCACGCTCCTGCACCTGCTGGGAGGCCTCGACCGACCGGATCGCGGCACGGTGCGAGACGCGATTCGTCACGAAGGGCGCGACGTCAGCCGATTCGACAACGCGGAGCTCAACCACTACCGGAACCGCAGCGTCGGGTTCGTGTTCCAGTTCTACCACCTCCTGCCGGAGCTGAGCGTCCTCGAGAACGCGATGCTTCCGTGCCTCGTCCCCAACCGCTGGGTCGCCGCGACCCTCCCCCTGCTCGCCGCACTGGTGGGCGGAGGCGTCGGCGCCGCGGTCGGCTACCTCGCCGGCCAGGGCGTGCTCCCCGACGCGGACGTCGCGACGAGCACGAAGATGGCCGTCATCTCGGGCGTCTTCGGCGTGCTCGGTGCCGCACTGGGCGTCGTCGCCCTCCAGGTCGGGCAGGTGATCGCCGAACGGATCCGTCTCGAATCCGGCCCCGAAGCCGCCGCCTCCCGCGCCACCCTCGAGGAGTTCGGCCTCGGCCATCGCCTTCGACACAAGCCCAGCCAGTTGTCCGGCGGCGAACGGCAGCGGACCGCCATCGCTCGAGCCCTCGCGAGCGACCCCGGCATCCTGCTCGCCGACGAGCCGACGGGGAACCTCGACGCCGCGACGGGCCGGGAGATCCTCGATCTCCTGAAGAGGCGACATGACGCCGGGCTGACCATCGTCATGGTGACCCACGATCCGAACGTCGCGGAGTACGCGGATCGGGTGGTGCGGCTCGAAGACGGTCGCGCCGTCGAGACCACGGCGTGATCGCGGAGGCCGACGGCACCGACGGCGGTCCGCGGAACCCCATCTCCAACGTCGTCCTGCTCCTCGCCGCGGGCATCGCCCAGATGCTCGTGGTCGTCGACTACACCGCGACCGCGATCACCCTTCCGAGCATGGCGAGGGATTTCGACGTCTCCGCGGACAGCCTGCAATGGGTGATCACCGGTTACGTGCTGACCTTCTCGATCGTGCTGGCGATCGCCGGGCCCCTCGGCGACCGATTCGGACGACGACGTCTGCTCCTGCTGGGAATCGTGTTGTTCGGAGCCGCGTCGCTCTGGGTCGGCTTCGCCGGATCCGTCGCGACGCTGATCGTCTCGCGACTGGCCCTCGGCGTCGGTGGAGGTCTCCTCTTCCCCCTCTCGACCGCGGTGGTGGGTGCGAGCACCGATCGATCCGACCTGCCCCGGATGATGTCCATCCTCACGGGAATCGCCACCATCGGAATGGCGATCGGCCCGGTCGTGGGTGGGGTGTTCACCGAACTGGCCGACTGGCGGTGGGTCTTTCTCATCAACCTGCCCAGCTCGGCGATCGCCTTCGTCCTCGTCCTCGCCTTCGCCCGGGAGAGTCGGAATCCCGAGGCGGCCGAGGGTCGCATCGATCTCGCGGGCATCGTGCTGCTGACCCTCGGAATCGGGGGTCTCTCGATCGGAATCGCCTGGATCCCCGATCATCCCGGAGCCACCTGGATACCGGTGCTGGCCGGCGGCGTGATCGCGATGACCCTCTTCGTCCGGTGCGAGATCCGGCGAGCGACGCCCCTCGTCGACCTTCGGTTGTTCGGCGACCGCGCCTTCGCGGGCTATCTCCTCGGAGGAAGCCTGAGCAACACCTGCTGGTGCATCCTGATCTTCGCGACCACCCTCTACCTGCAGGAGGTCCGGGAGGACGACGCGATGACGACCGGATTCCAGTTCCTCTACCTCAGCGGGCCGGTGGCCATCGCCGGTTTCATCGGCCCCGCCATCCAGCGAAGGATCGGCACCCGCCGCCTGCTGCTCGTCGCCACGGCGATCCAGACCGCCGCCTGCGTCGTCTTCTGGACGTCCGACGTCTCGCCGTGGCTGGCGATCGGACTCCTCGTGGTCGGTTTCGGCTGTTCGTGGGGCTGGTCGATGTCTCAGGCCGGTGGGATCGCCACGATCCCCGAACGGAACGTCGGGCTCGCCAGCGGCTCCATGCTGACCGTGCTGATCATGAGCGGCAACGTGGGCGTGGTGGTCTCCGCCGCCCTGATCCGATCCGAGGGCGGTGCGGACATGAGCGACTACGCGCCGGGCATCGCCGCCAGTTATCTCCTCGCGCTCGGCCTCGCGGCGGCGGGGTTCCTCGCGACGTGGATCATCGTGCCATCCGCCTCCGAACCGGCCGCGGGCTGAAAGCCGCCGGGAATTCGATTCAGTCGTTGAACCGGAACCAGTCGGCCGTGTCGGCGAACCATGCCGCCATCGGAACCCCGAGCCGGCGCTGGAAGGCCGCGTCGAGCGTCCTGCCCGCCTTCAGGTCGGTCATGATCCCGGGCAGCACCTCCGGTCCCGATTCGAGCAGGCGGGTCACGACGATGAAGGCCACGTCCCTCGCCGCCCCGTCGGGATCGAAGCCCGGATCGTCTCCATCGATTTCGAGGATCCAACGCGGGGGACGACCGCCGCGGATCGAGGCCAGCGCCGAGGGACGCCGAGCCGCGTCGATCCTCGAATCCGGAACGAGCGAGGAGGCCATGGCCTCCGCCAGCCCCTCGACGAGCCACGCGGGGAGGGTCCGGCGGGTCTCGAGCATGGCGGCCATGCCCCGGGTGACGCATCTCACCTCCTCCTCCTCGACGAGGACGCGGCGCGGATCACCATCGACGCCCGTGAGCAGCTCGCGTCCGGCCACGCGGTCGGCTCGGGGCGGCGCGATGATGATGAACGGACCGTCGTCGGTCACGAACACGATCGAGTCGTCGGCGTCGAGCACCTCGTGGCCGAAGTGACCGGCCGCGAGCATCCGAAGCAGATCGTGATCCGCCGCCTTGACGAACAGCACCCCGCCTGGAAACGGGTCGCGACCGGGACGCAGTCCGAGGGTCGCGGCGATCCCATCGAGCCAGCGATCGCACCGCACCCCGTCGCGGGCGAGCTGATCGACGTCCTCCGGCCCGATCACGATCGTCCGACGGGTTCGCACGCCCTCGAGGCCGAGCCCCTCGGTCGCGTCCTCCCCGGAGGCTCGCAGCCGCCCGGCCGCATCGACCGCGGTTCGGACGTCGATCGTGGGCCACGCCGCGGAGCCGCGGGGATGATGGTGTGGGCGTCCTCGAACGAATCGGGCCGACGAGGACGCCGTTTCCAGCGTCGCCGCCTTTTCGAGCAATTCTTGCGCTCTCCGGCTCGCCGCTTCCAGCCAGGCCTCGGCTCGATCTCCGGCGGCGGTCGTCAGCAGGCTCGCCGCGCGGTCACGGAACGAGTCGCTGCGGGTCGCCTCGAGCATGAAGACGAGCCAGGCGAGCCCCGCCGGGTCCTCGCGACGAGCCCGGCGGAGGAGCGACCGGCCGATGCGAAAACGATCCGCGGGATCGATCTCCGTCCAGCGAACGGCCCCGATTCCCCCGGAGAATCCTCTTTCGTCGAAACGATCGACGCGTCCGACGTGTGTTTCTCCATGACGATCCACGATCCGGAGCGGCAGTCCCGACTCGAGCACGAACGCCCTCGGAACGACTTCGGTGACGGGATCCTCCAGATCCCTGGCCTCCTGGGCTGGACCGCCTTGCTGGCGGGGCCCGGATGCCGCGAGGCCGCAGGCGATGAGGCCGCAGACCGTCAGGATGGCAGGCATCGAAGATGGCACGGTCCCACCATACGGCCGAATTCCTGACTTCGATTCGGGATATCGGTTCGATCGAGGCAGTTTCCGGGCCGATGCAACCTGCACGGGCGTTTCCGGCACGGTTGTTGCCCCCGCCCCATGGGATGGACGACCCTGCGACGGGCACGTGCGTACCATTGTGCAGCAGGCCGACCAGCCAACAATCCGGAGATTCCAATGTTCGAAAGACTGACCGACCGAGCTCGCAAGGTGATGGCACTCGCCAATCAGGAGGCGCAGCGGTTCAACCACGAGTACATCGGGACCGAACACATCCTGCTCGGCCTCGTCAAGGAGGGTTCGGGGGTCGGTGCGAACGTCCTCAAGAACCTCGACATCGATCTCCGGAAGGTCCGTCTCGAAGTGGAGAAGCTCGTGAAGAGCGGCCCCGAGATGGTCACGATGGGCAAGCTGCCGCAGACCCCGCGGGCCAAGAAGGTCATCGAATACGCGATCGAGGAGGCCCGGAACCTCAATCACAACTACGTCGGCACGGAACACCTGCTCCTCGGACTGCTCCGCGAGCACGACGGCGTCGCCGCGCAGGTCCTCATGAACCTGGGACTGAAGCTCGAGGAGGTCCGCGACGAGGTGCTCAACCTGCTCGGCGCCGGCGTGGAGCCGGACGAGCAGGCCCCGGAGTCGGGAGAGACCCCCGCGGGTCCGCAGGGTGGAGGCCCCCGCCGCGCCGCCGGCAAGAGCAAGACGCCGGCGCTCGACTCCTTCGGTCGCGACCTCACCGAACTCGCCAAGCAGGGCGAGCTCGATCCGGTGATCGGTCGTTCGATGGAGATCGAACGCCTCGTGCAGGTCCTCTGCCGCCGAACCAAGAACAACCCCGTCCTCCTCGGTGAGGCGGGCGTCGGCAAGACGGCGATCGTCGAGGGTCTTGCACAGCGGATCGTCGACCAGGAGATCCCCGACCTGCTCTGGGACAAGCGACTCGTGGTGCTCGATCTCGCGGCGATGGTCGCGGGGACCAAGTATCGAGGCCAGTTCGAGGAGCGGATCAAGGCCGTCATGAACGAGGTCCGCCGGGCGAAGAACGTCCTCCTGTTCATCGACGAACTCCACACCCTCGTCGGTGCCGGTGGCGCCGAGGGCGCGATCGACGCGTCCAACGTCCTGAAGCCGGCCCTCGCCCGCGGCGAGATCCAGTGCGTCGGTGCCACCACCTTCGACGAGTACCGGAAGTACATCGAGAAGGATGCGGCGCTGGAGCGTCGCTTCCAGTCGATCGCGGTCGAACCGCCCTCGGCGGACCAGACCGTCGAGATCCTCAAGGGGATCCGGGAGAAGTACGAGGCGCACCACAAGGTGAAGATCACCGACGAGGCGCTGCGAGCGGCCGTCGACCTCTCGGGTCGCTACATCCCGTCGCGCGTCCACCCGGACAAGTCGATCGACGTGATCGATGAGGCCGGTGCACGCCTGCGACTGAAGAGCATGACCAAGCCGCCCGATCTCGCGGAGCTCGAGGAGAAGATCGAGCGTCTCGCCGTCGACAAGGACGAGGCGGTCAAGGGCGCCGACTACGAGAAGGCCGCGGAACTGCGGGACACCGCCGAGAAGCTCCGCAAGGAGAAGGAGCGGATCCAGCAGGAATGGCGCGAGCAGATGAACGAGACGATCGGCACCGTGGACGAGGAGGTCATCGCCGAGGTCGTCTCCAAGATGACCGGCGTGCCGCTGACCCGTCTCGAGAAGGAGGAGTCGGAGCGGCTCCTCGCCCTCGAGGACGAGCTCCACAAGACCGTCGTCAGCCAGGACGATGCGGTCAAGGCGGTCGCGAAGGCGATCCGCAAGGCTCGCTCGGGCCTCAAGGATCCTCGACGCCCGATGGGGTCGTTCATCTTCGTCGGTCCCTCCGGCGTCGGCAAGACGCTTCTCGCGAAGGCGCTGGCGGAGTTCCTGTTCGGCGACGCGGATGCGCTCATCTACCTCGACATGTCCGAGTACATGGAGAAGCACAACGTCAGCCGCCTGATCGGCGCCCCTCCGGGATACGTCGGCTACGAGGAGGGCGGCCAGCTCACGGAGCGGATTCGTCGCCGGCCCTACGCGGTGGTGCTGCTCGACGAGGTCGAGAAGGCGCACCCGGACTGCTTCAACATGCTGCTCCAGATCATGGAGGAGGGGCGTCTCACCGACTCCTTCGGGCGGCACGTCGACTTCAAGAACGTGATCCTGATCATGACGTCGAACATCGGCGCCGACCTGATCAAGGGCGGCGCCAGCTTCGGATTCGCGAAGCGGACCGACGTGCAGGACTACGACAAGATGCGGAACTCGCTGATGAGCGAGATCGAGAAGTTCTTCCGGCCCGAGTTCATCAACCGGCTCGACGAGGTCATCGTCTTCCGGCCGCTCGACCGCGAGAACCTCACCTCGATCATCGAGTTCGAACTCTCCAAGGTCCGGGAGCGGCTCGCCGCCAAGAGAATGACCCTCGATCTCGACGCGGTCGCGAAGGACTTCCTCATCGACAAGGGGTACAACCCCGACTTCGGTGCACGACCGCTTCGCCGGGCCCTCTCGAGCTACATCGAGGATCCCCTGGCGGAAAGCCTGCTTTCCGGAGAATTCCAGGAAGGCGATGCGATCAAGGTCACCCGCAAGGAGGATCAGGACCACCTGTTCTTCGAGGCGACCCGGAGCGGCGGTGACGACGACGGCGGCGGCGACGACGATTCGCCGGAGTCGGAGCCGGATCCCGCGAACGCCGCATCGGCCTGACCCGTCCGGGGTCGGGTCGGTGGAGATGCAATCGGCGGAGCGTCCATCTCGGACGCTCCGCCTTTTTCTTGCCCGCGTCTCCGAACGCAATCGGACCGACGACGAGTCGTTCCTCCGGTGCGGATCCGGTTCGTGATCCCCGGGTGGGTATTCACCCCATGTCCGAGCGTCGGCCCCGGAACGAAGAAACCGGATTACCGCGAATCGGAGAAAGGTACGACCGCGAACGGGATTGCTCCCAGGGACGGACCGACATGCGAGTGAACACCAATTCCAGATCGGACGAACCGGAGCCGAGGATCCCGACGTGGGACTCCCGGCCCTGGGCGATCATCGGCGTGGTGGCGATGGCGGTCGCGTTCGCGGCGACGACTCCGGCCGCCCGGATCGCGATCGACGCCCTCGGGTCCCGGACGCCGGTCCGGGTGACGGACGGGGCCGACCTCGATGCCGCCGGCCCGACGGAGGTCGAGGCTCCGGTCGCGCCGACCGATCGGGGGAATTCCTTCGGTTCCGCACGTCCTGATGCCGGATCCGCGAGGTCGGACTGGACACGTGCATGGGGCATCGAGCCGCGAGAACCCTCCGAGCGGATCTCCCGTCGCTCCGATCGTCCGGATGCCGGCCGGAGGCTCGCCGCTCGCCTCTTCACGGGTCTGTTCCGGCACCTCGAGGCCGGTCTTCGACACCTGACGACGCCCGCGGTCGGTTCGGGATCCTGACGCGGCCGTGATCGACGCCGTCCGCGGTCCCGGGACGGGGCCGACGGCAAACACGTCTTCGAGGGGGGGTCAGCGGATGCCGGCGAGCTTCAGTCCGTCGCGTTCCTGCACCACGTAGACCTCCTGGAACTTGAACTGGGAAGCAACGTTGTTCGAGAACCGCATCCTGACCGAAAGGTCGGGCAGCCGGTCGAGGATCACGTCCGCCCCGCCGTAGTAGCCGAAGCTCATCCGGTTCAGCGTCATCATCAGTTCCGAACGATGCTTCGTGCAGTACCGGACGAAGTCCTCGACGCCCATGCCCTGGGCCGAATACTGCCGCTTGGTCGACTCCGCGACGACCTGCTCCCAGAGCTGGACGTACTCCTGGTTGCGAAGCGAGGTCATGGTGTTCGCCAGCACGTGATCGGGCAGCAGCGCCTTCATCACCACCGTGCCGTCGTCGAGCACCTCCCGCGCCATGAACGCCTTGGGAGCCTCCGGCTCCATCCCCTCGGGCGGAATCGGCTTCCCGGCACGGATCGCCTCGGATCGGATGCGAGCCCGCTCGCGACGCTTCTCGGCTTCCCGGGCCGCGGCCGCCTCGTCGAGCTTCCGTTGCTCCTCGGGGAGCGGACCGTCCTCGATGAACACCACTCGGTGACCGCGGGCGTCGACGTACTCGTCGACCAGCTCCTCGTCGCTCGCCATGCGATAGAAACCGGGCCGACGGTGATATTCCGTCACCACGGTCTCGCAACCCGGAAGGGAAGCGAGCGCGCCGGTGACCACCAGGATCGGGACGACCGATCCGCCTGCCGCGGTGAGCCCCGGGAGGCGTTGGATGTGGCGGACCCACGTCACCCGTCCGTCACTCCGCCGGCCGCCCTTCCGGATCCGGGAAGCATGTCCGACGTCGGCCGGGCCGGACGAGGGATCGAACGGCGTCGCCGATCGTCGATCTGGGACGCCGTCGACTCGATCACGGCTTCTCGTCCTCCTTGGACGGTTCGGGCCGTGCGTATCCGCTCGACGACGCGGCGCTCGGCGACGCAAGATCCGCCGCGAATCCCGCCACCCAGAGCTGGCTGGTGTCGCTGGGCCCCCGCTTGCAGGTCCACATCATCTCGGTGCCGTCCGCGTTGAACGCGGGCAGCACGTCGGCTCCCGGCCCGAAGGTGACTCGACGGAGCCCGGTGCCGTACTTCATCGAAGGCGGTGTCGAGGTCGCATCGCCCGCGGCGTCGACCTGGAAGACCTCGTAGTTCCGATGCCCCACGGCGCTGGTCGCGAAGACGAGATGCCTGCCGTCGGGATGCCAGAACGGACACCAGTTCACGTGACTGTCGTCGGTGACCTGGATCTCCCGTTCGATTCCGACGATCGCACCCGATTCGTCGAAGGCGAGATCGGAGACGAAGACCTGCAGCAGGTTGTTGGCGTGGCGATCGCTTCGGTATGCGATGCGACGACCGTCCGGCGAGAAGAACGGGCCGCCGTCGTAACCCGGCGCCGAGACGAGGTGCACGGTGTTGCCCGTCGCGAGATCCTTGACGTAGATGTCGCCCTGTCCCGCCTCCAGCGAGGTGTAGAGCAGATGACGGCCGTCCGGGGAGAAACTCCCCTCGGCGACGTAGCTCGTGCCGTCGCCGACCAGCTCGTCGAGGGTGTCGACGGTGGCGTCGTTGACACCGAGATCGGTGGCGACGATCCGCATCTCGGGCGGGAACTGCCACCGATACCGCCCGCTGCCTCGCTGGTAGCCCGGGGGGGTCTCGTCCGAAGGCGGCGAGAGCGTCGTGCCGAAGATCACGATGTCGGGATCGACGGGGTGGAACCAGCCGCAGGTGTTCGCCGATCCCTCGGGCGAGATCCGACGGATGTTCGCGATCGCCCGGGTGCGCCCGGTCTTGTCGCGGACGATGTCGGCGACGAACATCGCGTAGAAGTCCTCGGGCGGCTCGCCTTCGACCTGCTCGACCGCCTGGAAGATCACCCGCTTCCCGTCGGGCGAGAAGTAGGATTCACCGGCCTTCACGAACCGGTCGTTGAACGTGAGCTGGACCGGATCGACGAGATTCGAGGCTTCCTGGACTCTCCAGTCGCCGGACGTCCCCGACGCCGGCGGTGCGGGGTACGCGATGGACGCGGTGGCGAGTAGGAGCGGCGCGAAGAGGGGAAGGACGAGGGCGTGGGGCGTCATGACGACGAGGCCTCCGGAGCGACCAGGGGATCGAAAGAGCCGAGGCGCCGCGGATCATGCCCGCGGGCCCCGATCGAAGTCCGTAGTCTATCGATCGCTTCCGCTCAATTCTCTCGAACCGGGCTCCCCCCGCCCAAACCGGTGATTCCCGTGCTGCCGACCGTGGTCCATCTCGACGAGCGGATGATCGTGCTCGACAAGCCGACGGGGCTGCTCTCGGTCCCGGGAATCGGCCCCGGAAAAGCCGATTGCCTGGCGAGCCGCGTCCAGGCGGTGCATCCGGAGGCGAGGATCGTCCATCGGCTCGATCGGGACACCAGCGGGGTGATCGTGATGGCGCTCGATGCCGAGTCGCACCGCGAACTCAGTCGGCAGTTCCAGGATCGGGAGACGGAAAAGACGTATCACGCGCTCGTCGGCGGCCTCCCCCCCGAGGACGCCGGGGAGATCGACCTCCCGATCCGGAAGGATCTCGACGATCCTCCTCGCCAGATCGTCGACTTCGAACTCGGGAAGCCGAGCCTGACCCGGTGGCGGGTGACCAGCCGGGGCGTCCTCGGCGATCTCGACGACCGACTCGCATCGCCCGACGCGGATCCGCGAGGCGGCATCACCCGCCTCGAACTCCGGCCGCGAACCGGACGGAGCCATCAGCTGCGGCTCCACCTCAAGTCGATCGGACATCCGATCCTCGGTGACGATCTGTACGCTCCGGAACCCCTCCGTTCGTCCACCACCCGATTGTGTCTTCATGCGACCCGACTCTCGGTCGTCCATCCGGCCGACGGTTCGCCCGCCACCTTCCACGTCGATCCCCCCTTCTGAGGAGGATCGGCGTCATTCCGGGCATGACGGGGATTCCGAGGTCGAAGGCTTGTGTCGATCGATCGAATCGATCATCCTCCCGGGATGAGAAACACCGCAAGACGTCCCGCCGTCCTCCTCGCCGTGATGCTGTTCGCCATCCTCCCGATCGCGGGCGCCGCCCGGGGTCAGGACGATGCGGAGGATCGAACGAGGATTCCGATGATCGAGGTCGTGGATCCGGGCGAGGGCACTCCGGTGCTGCTTCGCTGGCGTCCCGCCGACGCGTCGACGGCGACGGTCATGGTGAGTTCGCGCAACGTCCTCTCCAGCCTTCAGAACGGAAGCGTCCTCGCGAACTCGCCGGAGGCGGCGATGACCACCACGAAACGACCGCCGCTCGAATACCTGTGGACGGTGCAGGGGAGACTGCGCGATGGGACCGATCGACGCGAAGCCGTCGCGCAGTGGCGGGTGCTCAACGGCGCCGCGAGGCTCTACGGCGTCGAGCCGGAGACGGCCCCCGGGAAGCCGGCCGGAACGGACGATGACACGGAGGCCGACACGGATCCGCCGCCGGTCGGCGCCGGTCCGGACGCGGGTTCCACGAGGACGACCACGGACCGCCCGCGTTTCGTCGCGAATCTCGAACGCAGCCGTCGACTCGCGCAGATCCAGGACGACGCGGCCGCCCGCACCGCCGGGGCATCCATCGCCCAGCGGTTCACGAGCTCGGGGATCGTTCCGGGTTCCGGCCTCATTCAGCTGGAGAAGGCGAATCCCCGGGTGAACTACGAGGTCGAGCGACTCCTCTCGGTGATGCGGCTCGCGGAACCGCTGCTTCCGGATCGACCGCTGGGCATCGGAGCCACCTGGACCGCACGCTGGACGACGCTCGTGCAGCGTCGCAGGATCGAGACCGTGATGTCCTGGACCCTCGACGGCGTCGATGAGGCCGCGCTGGCGGCCACCGGCATCGCGGAGACCGCCGTGCTCTCCGTCGAATACACCCGTCGCGTGCTCGATGACGGTCGGGCGGATTCCCGTCTCGAGGGTGATGGACGCGGTCGGCTGCAGGTCGACCTCCGTCGCCCGATGCGACTCGACGCCACCCTCGTCGAAGTGCCCCCCCAGTCGCCCGGCGGCGAGGACGAGGGGGATTCCCGAGTCGTCGAGATCGACCGCGTCCGGATCACGACGGTCGAGTGATCGAGTGGTTCGAATTCGATACCCTGCGACGCGTCCGGCGAGCCGCAGCGTGGCCCTCCGTCGGCGATTCGACCCTCACGAGGACCCCGTTGCATGAAAGAGGTCGCCTCACCCTGCCGCTGGGGGATCCTCGGCGCCGCCTCGATCGCGAGGAAGAACGTCCGGGCGATGCACCTCGCCGACAACGCCCGCCCCGTCGCGATCGCGAGCCGAAATCCCGTGAAGGCCGCGGCCTTCGCCGAGGAGCACGGCGTCGACCGCACTCACCGGGACTACGAATCGCTGCTCCGGGATCCGGACGTCGACGCGGTGTACATCCCCCTTCCCACCACCCTGCATCGGGAATGGACGGTCCGGGCCGCGGAGGCGGGCAAGCACGTCCTCTGCGAAAAGCCCGTCGCCGCGAACGCGACCGACGCCGAAGCGATGATCGAGGCCTGTCGGGACGCGGGGGTCCAGTTCATGGACGGGCTGATGTTCATGCATCACGAGCGGATGCGTCGCGTGGAGTCGATGCTGCCCCGGCTCGGAGCCGAACCGAACCTCCTGACGAGCGGATTCAGCTTCCGAGGCGACGCCGATTTCTTCGAGAACAACATCCGGGGCGACGTCGAGGCGGAACCTCTCGGATGCGTCGGGGATCTCGGCTGGTACTGCATCCGCATGGCCATCGAGGTCATGGGCGGGATTCCCGAGGCGGTGCGAGCCCGCCATCACCGGATGCACGGTGCGATCCCGATCCACACCACCGCGGAGCTCGATTTCCCGGGACCGGACGGCGTCCGCCATGCGATGATCCAGTGCTCCTTCCTGCACCCCCTCCGGCAGTGGGTCGAGATCTGCGGGCCCGACGGTGCGATGTGGATGGAGGACTTCGTGATCGGCAGTCCCACCGAGGCCGTCCTGCGGCTGGAGACCGAATCGAACCTGACCGATCGGGATCTCGTGCACGAACGCAGGATCGAGCGCATCGTGGTCGAGGACTGCGTCCAGGAGGTCGAGATGATCCGACGCTTCTCCGACATCGCCAGGAACGATCGCCCGCTGGAACCCCGGTGGGCCACCCGTTCCCACGAGACCCAGCGGGTGGTCGACGCCATCATGGCTTCGGCGTCCGTCGGGGGTGCTCGGATTCCGATCGACCCCTGATCCGTTGAAACGAAGACGTCGGGGTCCGAAGTGGCGCGCGAATGGATCGGCGCAAGCGGTTGATACACTTCGTGGCCCCGCCGCCGTTCCAGACGGACTCCAAAGATGCGAACCGAGCCAGGCCACCGCGAAGGACTCTGTGAGATCGACGGCATCGCGTGCTACCGCGTGCCGGACGTCGATCGCCTGCCCCCGTTCCTGCTCACCGTCGTGAGTCCGTCGGAACACTGGCTCTACGTCTCCTCGAACGGAGGGCTCACCGCGGGTCGCGTGAACAACGATCGCTGTCTTTTCCCCTACCGGACCGACGATCTCCTTCACCAGGTCCACGCGTTCTCCGGACCGTGGACCGGGATCCGGGTCGGCGACATGCTCTGGGAACCGTTCACGTCCCGATTGACGCCGGGGTCGAGACGCGACCTCGCCCGTTCCGTGTCCGGCGATCGGATCGTGTTCGAGGAGACCAATCCCACGATGGGCCTCACGGTTCGCGCCTGGTGGGCGTTCAGCGACGCATCCGGGTTCGTGCGCACCGTGCACCTCGAGCGGGACTCGACCGGTCCCCGCGAACTCGAAGTCGGGATCATCGACGGCCTGCGGGAGCTCGTGGCGGGCGGGGCCGGCACGGGCGTGATGCAGAGCATGAGCTGCCTGGTCAACGCCTACACCCGGGCCGAACTGGTCGACGATTCGACACTCGCCACCGTCGCGATGGAATCGGCGCTGGTCGACCGGGCCGAACCCGCGGAATCCCTTCGGGCCACCACGGTGTGGTCGACGGGAATCCCCGAAGCCACGCTCTCGCTCGATCCGGACGCGATCCACGCGTTCACCCGCGGGCAAGACGTCGAACCGAAGGGTCTCCTGCGCGGCCGCGCCGCGGCGTATCTCCTCACCGCCCCCCTCGTGCTCGAGGCGGGCGAACGCATGACCTGGTCGATCGTGGCGGACGTCCACCGATCACAGGCCCAGGTCGCGGATCTTCGTCGACGGCTCGCCGGGGACGAGGACCTCGCCGATTCGCTCGCCCGCGAGGTGGCGGAATCGACCCGTGCCCTCGACGCGATCCTCGTCGACACCGACGGCATCCAGCGGACCGGGGATCCGATCCTCGATGCGCACCACCGGACCAACACCCTGTTCAACGACATGCGCGGCGGGGTCTTCACGGACGGACTTAATCTGCCCTGGGGCGACTGGGTGGACTTCTGTCGCGACCGGAACGCGGATGTGGCGATGCGACACCGCGACTGGCTGGAGGGTCGCGACGCGGACTCGACGGTCGACCGCCGGACCCTGGTCGCGGAGGCCGCGGCTTTCGAGGATCCCTCCCTGGAACGCATCGCCTGGGAGTACCTGCCGGTCTGGTTCGGCCGACGCCACGGCGATCCGAGCCGACCATGGAACGCCTTCAACATCCGGGTGAAGCATCACGACGATTCGAGGCGGCTCACCTACGAGGGCAACTGGCGGGACATCTTCCAGAACTGGGAATCGCTCACGTTCTCGAATCCGGGCTGGATCGACCACGTCATCGCCAAGTTCGTGAACGCCTCGACCGCCGACGGATTCAATCCCTATCGGATCACCCGGGAGGGCATCGACTGGGAGGCCCCCGAACCCGGCAACCCGTGGAGCAACATCGGCTACTGGGGCGATCACCAGATCGGATATCTCACCCGGTTGCTCGAACTCTCCACGAGCCTGGATCCCGGTCATCTCCTGACCTGGCTCGACCGGCCGATCTTCTCGCACGCGGACGTGCCCTACCGCCTCGCCGATCACCGCGACCTCGTCGCGGACCCCCGGAACACGATCACCTTCGACCACGCCGCCGACGACGCGGCGACCGAACGCACCAGCCGGATCGGCGCGGATGGCAAGCTCGTGCACGACGATGCAGGCGTGGTCCACGTGACCCTCGCCGAGAAGCTCGTGATCCCCGTGCTCGCGAAGATCTCCTCGTTCGTTCCGGATGGCGGCGTGTGGATGAACACGCAGCGTCCGGAATGGAACGATGCGAACAACGCCCTCGCGGGTTACGGGCTCTCCATGGTCACGGCGTCCTACCTGCGGAGGCACCTCGCGCTTCTCGCGGGCCTCTACCGGCGACACGAAGGGGACCTGGCCGTCACGGATCGGGTCCTCGAATGGCTCCGCGAGGTCAACGCCGTCCTCGTGGCGAACGAGGGCCTGCTCGATGCGGCGAGCATCGACGACCGCGAACGCCGCACGCTCGTCGACAAGCTCGGCCTGTCCTTCGAACGATACCGACACCGCCTCGACGCCCCCTCGAAGCCCGTGACCTCGTCGGGCGCGGAATTCGCGGCGGCCTGCGAGGTCGCGCTTCGCTGGATCGACCACGCGATCGCGTCCAACCGACGGACGGACGGTCTCTATCACGGGTACAACCTCGTGTCGTTCGGCGATCGGACCGCGACGGTGCACCGCCTTCCGGAGATGCTGGAAGGCCAGGTCGCGGTGCTTTCCGCCGGCGTGCTCGACCCCGGGGAGTCCGCGACGCTTCTCGAGACGATCTTCACGTCCTCGCTTCATCGCGAGGACCACGACACGTTCCTGCTGTACCCGGTCCGGGAGATTCCACCCCTGCTCGACAAGGGCGTGCTCGACGCCGATTCGATCGCCGGCAATCCCCTGCTCGCCGCCCTCCTCGCGAGCGGGGACCGTCGCCTCGTCGAACGCGACGACGACGGCACGGTGCGCTTCGCGAGCGACCTGCGGAACCGACGCGACCTCGAGCGCGTCCTTGGATCGATCACCGGCGAAGGGATCCACGCCGGCGCAGTGTCGACGCACGGAGATGCGACGATCGAGCTCTACGAGCGGGTCTTCGACCATCATCGTTTCACCGGTCGTTCCGGCGGCATGTACGGCTACGAAGGCATCGGCTGCACGTACTGGCACATGGTCGCGAAACTCCTCGTCGCCGCGGGTGAATGCGTGCAACACGCCGAGGATGTCGAGGCCGCGACCGACGTCCGGAATCGACTGCGGGACGCCTATCACCGGGTGCGGGACGGCCTCGGATTCCGGCGATCCGCCGTCGATTTCGGCGCGCTTCCGATCGACGCCTACTCCCACACCCCCGGGGGTCGCGGCGCCCAGCAGCCGGGCATGACTGGCCAGGTGAAGGAGGAACTGATCACCCGGCGGATGGAACTGGGGATCCGGCTGGAGGACGGCGGGATCCGGTTCAATCCGACGCTCCTCCCACCCGACGAATGGCTCCTCGCCGAAGACGAGTGGGCCATTCCCGCCGGGGATCGCGCTCCGGCGCGGACGATCCGGATCCCGAGCGACGGCCTCGGTTTCCAGTTGTGCGGCATCCCGGTGGTCTACCGGCACACCGACGGACCGGGACGGATCACGATCGTCGACCGGGACGGCACGACGACGACGATCAAAGGCGACCTGGTGATCGCGTCGATCGCCCGGCCGATCCTCGATCGGAACGCCACGATCGACCGCATCGAGATCGAGCTCGTTCGCTGAAAAGGGGCGACGCCCGGCCAGGAATGACCGGACGCCGCCTTGAATCGGGGATGAGAAGCGAGCGGATGGCCGGAACTACTGAACCCGGTCACGCTCGGACGATCCGTGGAGGGAGCGCCCTCGATCCCCGATCGGAGAGAGATTTCGTTTCAAGCGGCGGACGTCGCGACGCGAACGGCACTGCGCAGGAACGCTTCGCGCCGGCCGTGGCCTCGCGGATGGATCCCGGTCTCAACGCTTCGAATGACGGGACTCCGGCTTGCGTCTCCATGCCCCTGGACGGACGCCGACCGAACCGCCGGATCACGGAGTCGACGGGATCTGGGGGATCCGGACTCCGAGAACGCACGGCTCGGCTTCGTCTACGGACGATCCCGAACCGGGGTTCCCGGAAAATCCAAATCGATCCACGAGACCCGATCGACGCACTCGATCGCGGCTCAGCCCTCGTCGCGTCGCTCGTCCGTGTCGTCCCGGGCCGCCGCATCCTCCAGCAGCCATCGGTCGAACCAGGCCTTCGCGAGCGTCGACGAGCGGGCGGCGTCCTCGCCCTCGAACCCGTGTCCCGCACCCTCGAACCGGTGATACTCGGACTCGAGCCCCGCCTCGACGTAGGCCTCGTGCATCGCTTCGCTCGCCCGGATCCTGACCACCGGGTCCTCCGTGCCGTGCATCAGGAGCACCGGCGCGTCGTTGCGGTCGACATGTCGGATGGGCGAGACCCGTGCCGCCTCCTCCGGATCGAAATCCATCGCGGGGTACCGCTCGTTCGGACCGACGAAGCCGACCAGTTCGACCGGCGGGAACCACGCGACCGCCGCCGCGATCGGTGCCGCATCCTCGGGGACGGCGGCATCCCCGCCCGCCCGCGAACGACGCAGGTCGCGAGGCGCGTCCTCGCCACCAAGCGTCGCGAGATGCAGCGAGAGATGCCCGCCGGCGCTCAGGCCGAAGGATCCGATCCGCTCGGGATCCAACCCTCGCTCGGGCGCGGACGTTCGCAGGTGCTGGATCGCCTCTTCGACGTGATCCGCGGCATCGGGCACCTTGTAGCGCGGGGAGCTTCCGTGACGGAGAAGCACGATGTGATATCCGTCGACCAGCAGGTCATGGACGAGCGAGATGCCTCGGATCTTCGGCAGCATCGCCATCCGCGGGTCGAACCACCGGGAGACCCAGCCCCCGCTCACCATGAAGATGACGGTCGCGCCGTTCGCCTCCGCGGTCGGCTTGAGAAGGTCGTAGGTCATGGCGAGCGCGTCGACCCGCCCGTAGATCACGTCGGGTTCGATGGTCGCGATCGGTCCGTCCGCCGCGATCAAGGGCGCGACTCCGCGACCCTCCCCCGCGACGGCGATCCCCGTCGCCGGAAGGAATGCAAGCGAGGCGCAGAGGACCACGATTGGGAAACTTCCGATCATCGATCCTCCTCCTCGGCCATCGCGATCTCCTCGTCGAGCACGCTTCCATCGGCGAACAGCACCAGGGCCACGTCGTCCTCCGTGCCGCGTCGACCGTCCGACCCGTCGCTTCGAAGGGTCGCCACCACGTCCCCGTCGCCGGACGCGACCTGGGAGGAGGAGAACTCGAGCCGCATGGGACGGCCCCAGGGATCCACCAGCAGCTTCGAGTCGACCTGTTCCAGCAGCACGCCCGATTCGGCGAGCGGCGTGGCCGTCTCGTCGGCGACCTCGCCCCATTCGACGGCGAGGATCGATGCGATCTCCCGCGCGATCCGTTCGATCGCCGGCCGGCCGTCCCGGGCCCGCGCCGCCTGCATCGGGTTCGATCGATCCGAGCCGGGCTGCACCGCGAAGCGACCCGCGATGACTTCGGGTGGATAGGCGTTGTTGGTGCGATCCGCATCCGCGAGTTCCCGGTACGGATCGAGGAGCACCCGGGCGATCGGCACCGGACCCACGAACATGCGGGTCGCGACCTCGGGATCCTCCTTCCAGATCTCCACCGGAAGCATGGTCTCCTCGACGGCGCCGTCGGCGTACCGGATCTCGAGCGGCAGCGGCATCGGGATGCCCCCGTGGTTCCGGAACCGCACGATCGAGAAGTGGAGCGGACGATCCTCGATCGCCTCGAACACCGCTCGATCGTCCTCCTCCAGCCGCGTCATGAACCGCTCGAACCGGCGGCGATCGTCGTCGGTCACCTCGAGCTCGTCGAAACGGCTGTAGAAGTCCAGGAGTTCGGGATAGCGGGCGCTCCGCCTCGGCAGGTCGGCGTTGCGTTGTCGCGTGCGGCTCGGTCGTTCCGCCTCGCGTTCCGCCTGCAGGATCGGCTTGAGCACGTCGGGATCGCGCGGCTCCACGGTGAAGTCCATCACCCGTTCGGTCGCGATGTCGACGTGCCGGGTGGTGTAGAACCAGTTGCGCCAGAACCAGTCGAGGTCGACCCCGCTCGCGTCGTCCATGGTCCGGAAGAAGTCGCCCGGCTCGGGGCGGCGGAACGCCCAGCGTTCGCAGTAGGTCCGGAACGCATGGTCGAAGAGTTCACGACCCATGACCGTCTCCCGAAGCACGTTCAGCGCGACGGACGGCTTGGCATAGGCGTTGTTTCCCTTCTGGATGATCGACTCGCCATGGCTCATGATCGGACGCTGCCGCTCGCTGATCATGTAGTCCACGATGTCGTGGGCCTCGCCGCGCTTGGTCCGTGGATCGTCCTCCCAGGTCTCCATCGCGAGGAACTGGACGAAGGTGTTCAACCCCTCGTCCATCCAGGTCCACTGACGCTCGTCGGAGTTGATGATCATCGGGAACCAGAAGTGACCGACCTCGTGGATGATCACCCCGATCAGCCCCCACTTGGTCCGCTCGGTGTAGGTGCCGTCCGCCTCCGGCCGCGGGCCGTTGAAGCAGATCATCGGATACTCCATCCCACCGACCGGCCCGTTCACGCTGATCGCGACGGGATACGGGTACGGGATGCAGTGCTCGGAGTAGACCTCGAGGGTGTGGGCGATCGACTGGGTCGAATAGCGGCTCCAGAGCGGCTCGCCCTCGTTGGGCCAGAAGCTCATCGCCATCGACACGTCGCCGTCGGTACGGGGGATCTCGACGCCCCAGGCGTCCCAGATGAAGGTCGGACTCGCGGCCCACGCGACGTCGCGGACGTTCTCCGCCCGGAATCGCCAGGTCCGCTCCGTCCTTCGATCCTCGCCACCGGAGACGCCCGAGAGTTCCTGATCGCGGAGTTCGTTCGCCAGCGCCTCCTCGGGGGTGATCACGAAGGTCGGACGATCCGCGGTCCGAGCCGCCGCGTAGCGCTCCCGCTGCGTCCCGGTCATCACCTCCTCCTGGTTGACCAGGTCCCCGCTCGCGGAGACCACGTAGGTCTCGGGCACGGTGATCGCGAGGTCGTAGTCGCCGAACTCGAGGGCGAACTCGCTCTCCCCCTGGAACTGCTTGTTCTGCCAACCGTCGTTGTCGGTGTACGGCGCCATCCGCGGGAACCACTGGGCGATCTCGTAGATCGGCATCCCGTCGTCGAGGATCTCGTACCCCGATCGCGCCCGCATCGTGGTGCTGGGGACGATCGCGGCGTTCCAGTCGATGTCGAAGACGATGGTGTCCCCCGACGCCATCGGTTCGGGCAGGTCGATCCGCATCATCGTGCCGTTGATCACGTGCGGCAGCGCGACGCCGTCCGCGTCCTCGACCCGCGTGATCTCCGCGCCTCCGTCGAAGTCGAGCTGCTCCAGTTGCTGGCGCATCCAGCGAGTGGACTGGTCGCGCCGAAGGTTCGGCGCGGTGGTGGAGCGGCGTCCGAGCGAGTCCCGCTTGAAGCGGTTCTGGTCGATCTGCACCCAGAGATAGTCCAGGCGATGCGGGCTCTGGTTGTGGTAGGTGATCGTCTCGGAGCCTTCGAGTCGATGGGCGATCGGATCGAGTCGCACCCGGATGTCGTGATCGGCCCGCTGCTGCCAGTAGTCGGGACCCGGGGCGCCGGAGGCCAGACGGACCTCGTTCGGCGTGGGAAGCAGGTCGTCGATCTGCTTGAAGGGATCCGCCTCCTGGTCCCAGTCCGGCACGTCGAGCCACATGTCCTCGTGCAGCTCCCGATCCTCGTAGTGCGAGGGGTAGAGATCCGGAGGATGGACCACGGCCGAGGCGATCGTGGCGAAGCCCGGCAGCGCACCGAGCAACAGGAAGAGAACGATCTCCAACCCCCGGAGGCGGGCGTCGGCTGGCTGGTCTCGGGTGGAATTCATCATGAGCCGAGTGTAGGTGAGATTTTCGGGAGAAGTCGGCCGCGGTGGCCGCGATCCGGCAGGCCGTGTCGGGATCGTGGACACTGTCCACATGTCCACCGCCCGGACCTCCATTCCGCCGAGCTTGAACGCCGCGAGGCTCGAGATCGTCGGAGCCCCCGTCGACCACGGCGGCGCCGGACCCGGTGCCTCCGGCGGACCGCGAGCGCTGCGACGCGCGGGCGTCGCGTCGATCGAGGGTCGAGTCGTGCACGATCTCGGCGACATCGAGGTGCCGATCCTCCCGCCCGGGGTCGAGATCGTCCGAGGCCCCGATCCCGACTCCCGACGTCCCGAGTGGGCGGCGCTTCGATCCGTCTGTCGCGAACTCCACGAACGGACCCGCCAGATCGTCGCGGACGGTGGCATCCCCCTCGTCCTCGGCGGCGACCACACGCTGGCGGCCGGTTCGATGTCCGGCGTCGCGACCGCGTGGGGTGATCGCCACGCAGCGGACGCGCCCGCCGACGCGCCAACGCTCGGCCTGCTCTGGTTCGATGCGCACGCCGACCTCAACACCCCCGACACCACGCCCAGCGGCAACCCCCACGGGATGCCGGCGGCGGCCCTGCTCGGTCATCGGGTCGCACCACTCGTCGACGTCGTCGGCCCTCGCGGCACGTTCGATCCACGTCGCGCCGTCTTCCTCGGCGGTCGCGACCTCGATCCCGGCGAACGCGCCCGGGTCTCGACCGATCCCGCTTCGGCCCTTCCCATGCTGATCGACGGTGACACGTTCAAGTCGGAGAATCCTCGATCGATCGCCGACCGTGTCCTCGAACGGATCGCGCCCGACGGCGGTGCGTTCGCCTTGAGCTTCGATCTCGACGTCATCGACCCGAGCGAGGCCCCCGGCGTCAACCTCCCGGTGCCCGACGGCCTCCGGGTCGAACAGGTCATGCCGGTCCTCGAACATCTCGCCGCCCACGGCGGCTGCATCGCGATGGACGTCGTGGAGTTCGACCCCAGCGCGGACCTCGACGACCGGACCGCGCGGATCGGGGTCGAGGCCGCCCGGATCATGCTTCAGACGACGTGAAACACCCGACGAACCCGCGGGGCCGCGCGAAGATCCCCCGGCCCGAGCGAACGAGAACCCCACCGTGAAGACCCGAAGCGACGCCGACCGGACAGCCGCCTTGCACCCGCACCGGCGACGACTCGCGATCATCTCGTTCCTGCTCGGATTCCTGTGCTTCGCCGGCCTGCTCACCGTCGCCTACCTGCTCGCTCCGGTCATCCAGGGGAGCGGCATCGCCCCCCCGCGGACCCCGGTCCCGATCGCCGAACTCGCCGAGCGGCAGCAGGACACCATCCGCGAGCAAGCCGCCGGAAAGACCACCCACACCAGGAACTTCGTAACGCGGATGCACGCCCGGCAGCAGCAGGACCCCGACGCGACCATGGACTTCCTGATCCTTTCCGGCGGCGGTGCGAACGGCGCCTTCGGCGCGGGCTTCCTGATCGGCTGGGCGACCGTGCCGGCGGGCCCCGCCGCCCTGCCGACCTTCGACGGCGTGACCGGGGTCAGCACCGGATCCTTCATCGCCCCCTTCGCCTACCTCGGCACCGATCGGGCGAGAAGGGAGGTCGATGACTTCTTCCGGAATCCCCGGCCCGACTGGGTCACCTCGCGGGAACCGATCTCCTTCTATCCCGAGAACATGAGCCTCATGGAGGTCTCCGGCATCAGACGGGATCTCGAGGCGATCGTCGACCTCGACTTCGCGAAGCGGATCGACGCCGCGACCACCGAGGGTCGGCTGCTCCTGATCCAGGCCAGCAACATCGACGAGCAGATCCCCGGGGTGTTCGACTTCGCCGACGCCGCCCGGAAGTCGATCGAGGCGGGCGACACGGAACGCCTGCACGAGATCATCCTCGCGTCTTGCGCGATCCCCGCGGTCTTTCCACCGCGGGAGATCGACGGGAACCTCTACGTCGACGGCGGGGCGATCGGAAACTTCTACGCGGGTGGCCGGGCGTCGGCGGCGAAGGACACGTTCGGCGGTCAGTGGAAGCGGACGTATCCGGACGCCCCGATCCCGAAGACCCGCTACTGGGTCATCCTCAACGGCAATCTCCGGATTCCCCCGGCGATCTCCCAGCCGACCTGGCCGGCGGTCGCCGACCGTGCGTTCCAGCTGCTCTACACCTCCGCCGAGATCACCGCGCTGCGACGTCTCTTCGATCTCGCCGAACTGACGCGCCTTCGTGGCGACGGCGACGTCGAGGTCCGCTGGATCTCGGTCGAGCAGGAGCTCGCGAGCCCGGACCCGATGAACATGTTCGATGCGAAGACGATGCGATCGCTTTCGGACCACGGCAGGATGCTTGGTGCGGATCCGACGTCCTGGAGGACCGTCGCGCCCTGATCGGGCGGGCCGAGGAGTCGGCGAGGACCATGCCGCCCGTGATCACGAACGGAAGGGCGATCCCGGAGACGTCCTCCCCGGAGGATGAACGGAAGTTTCGGATCACCGGCGGGGACGACCGGCCCGGCGCGATGGCCGGTCCCCGCGGTCGACGTCGACGGAACGCCGGCCGCGCGATCAGAGGTCCACGGTCAGCATGTCGCTTTCGAGCGAGACCTTCGCCTCCGGCCGGACGATCTCGCCTCGGAAACCGGCGAGTCCGGGCAGGGTCGAGATCTCGGCCCGGGTCTGCTCGGGGTCGAACTTCACGGGTGCGCGACCTTCGTGCGAAGCGAGGAGATCGAGGGCGATCTGGGACTCGCCCTTGCAGTAGTCGATCGTCGCGATCGCCCGCTCGAACGCCTGCAGACGGTCGTCGGCGTTCTGGAAGGAGCCGGCCTTCTCCATCCACGTCGCACCGGGCAGGAGCACCGACGCCGCGTCGACCAGGCGACTGGGAAGCGTGTCGATCAGGACGAACGGCGTCGCGGCGATGTTGTCGGCCCACTCGGGGGTGACCCAGTCGCTTCCGTAGTTTCCGGTGATGACCGTCGCCGCGAACCGGCCCGCGCCGGCTTCCGCGAGAAACGCGTTGGCGTCGAGAATCCCGGTGTCGTCCCCGTCGGTCAGACCCGAGAGGACCCGTCGAACGCCGCGTGCGTTCGGGGCCTTCTCGGCACGCACCACGTAGTCGCCGTAGGAACGATCCTCTCCGTCGATCGGGACGGGCCCGATGCCGAAGACCACCTCCGCGTCGATCGACCGGACCCACTGGGCGAGCAGGTAGGCGTCCTCGCAGGAAAGCATCGGACTCACCAGCAGGCCGATGCGGCCGTCCTCGACGCGGGACTCCAGCAACTCGTTGGCGGCGGCGAGCGACTCCCGCCAGGCATCGCCGGCGCGGGTCGGATCGAAGGCGTCGCGACCGCGGACCGCGGGAAGGCGCAGGCGACCCTCGTCGTGGACGAACTTCCAGCCGTATCGAACCTCGTCGGTGATCCACCAGTCGTTGAAATCCTGGTTCTCCCTCGGCTTCACCCGGTGGACGGTGCCCTCGTTGTGCTCGATCCAGATGTTGTCCCCGCTCGCGGTGATTCCGTCGATCGAGGGGGTCTTGGTCAGGAACCAGACCCGCTGCTTGAACAGGAAATCCTTGTCGAGCAGCGCCCCGACCGGGCAGAGATCGATCACGTTCGAAGCCAGTTCGTTGTCGAGCGCCATGCCCGGGAAGACGTCGATCTGGCCGGTGGAACCCCGACCGTCGACCATCAGTTCGCCGGTCTCGGTCACCTCCCGGGTGAACCGGACGCATCGGGTGCACATGATGCAGCGATCGCTGTAGAGCAGCACGTTGGGGCCGATGCTCTTCTTCGGCTGCTTGTTCTTGTCCTCGCGGAATCGACTCTCGCCCCGGCCGTACTGGTAGGAGTAGTCCTGCAGGTGGCATTCCCCGGCCTGGTCGCAGACCGGGCAGTCGACCGGGTGGTTGATCAGGAGCAGTTCCATCACCTGCTTCTGGTTCGCCACGGACTTGGGGCTGTCGGTATGGATCACCATGCCCTCGGAGGCGGTCTGCTGGCACGTCGGAACCAGCTTCGGCCACGGCTCGAGCTTGCCCTCGTTCCGGGGATTCGGAGCCCAGACCTCGGCAAGGCAGATCCGGCAGTTGGCGGCGATCGAGAGACCGGGGTGGTAGCAGTAGTGCGGGATCTCGACCTCGTTGCGGAGGGCGATCTGCAGGATGGTCTCACCGGGCTCGAAGTCGTGAGCCTGGCCATTGAGGGTGATCGAAGGCATTCGGTCTTCCGGTCGATGCGAGGCACTCAAGGACGCTGGTCGATGGTATCAGGCTCATGGGGCGGGTGTCCTCCAAACACGGCCGGATTCGGGCCTCTCGTACCCTCGAACGGCTCCTCCCCACCGATCCCGATCACGGACGCCTTCGATCCGGGACGTTGAAAGTCCCGGTCCATGTTCGCGGACCATGACCGGCGTCGATCGATCAGTCCTCCAGATCGATCACCACGCCCGCATGGATCCCGACGATCGATGCACGCACTCCCGCGGGGGGAAGCCCGTAGATCGCGGCCACCGCGTCGCGGTAGCCGGTCAACTGTCTCGCATGTCGCTCGAGCAGCGTCCTCGACACCGGGTCGGGTGCCCCCTCGATCCGATCCGTCTTGAAGTCGATGATCCTCGCCGCGCGAATCGCAGGTCCGGCCGAGGATGCTCCGGGGTCCCGATGGAGCACGAGCCGGTCGATCGATCCCTGCTGGACCCCCCCCGGTCCGACCGTGACGAACCGCCGCTCGCGACGCACGAAGGCATCCTCGTCCGGTCGCTCGAACAGGGACCGAATGGCCGGGATCGAACACGCGGCACGGAAATCACGGACGCAGTCCCGCCTCCACGCCTCGGTCCTTTCGGGAAACGCGGCCCGGATCCGGGCGTCGAGGACCTCGTCGTCGACGACGTCGAAGTCGTCCGCCCATTCGATGCGCTCGAAGCAGGCGTGGATCGCGGTCCCCCGGTCCGCGGCATCCCGGTTCCCGACCCGGAAGAGATCCGCCCGATCGGTGTGAAGCGACGAAGGCGGCCGGACCGACACCGCTCGACGTCGCCGTGATCGCCGCTCGGCCGTGAACACGGGTCGCGGACTCGCCTCGCGTGCGACCCGGTCGGCGGGCGAGCCTACCCGTTCCACCGAGGCCTCCGCGCGATGGACCTCGACGGCCCTGAGCGACTCGAGCGACACCGGCCGCTCGATCTCCTCGTCCGGCGGGTCCGCGATTCCGATCGATCGACGCACGATCCCCGCGGGCGAGAAGAAGCTCTTCTTGTGCTCCTCCTTGTTCTTGCCGAACTTCGCCGGCGGCACCTGGACGATCAGATCGCGCGACGCCCTGGTCAAGGCGACGTAGAGACCGCACAACGCCTCCAGCACGATGCGGTCGGTGGTCTCGCGGTGGATTTCGAGGGCGTCGGTCGGGCGGGCGTCCTCGGCGTACCAGGTCGCGACCCGATCGATGGCCGTCGTCGGCAACACCGGGGTGGATCGCGCCACCTCCGGGCTTCGGAACAGGTCGCCCGCCAGATCCGTCACCACCACGCCGGCGAACTCCAGTCCCTTCGACTGGTGGATGTTCATCACGACGACGCCCTCGCCGCCGGGGTCCTCCACCACCACCGAGCCGAGGATCGCCGCGAGTTCACCCGGCCCGCGCGCGATCGTGGGATCCGCCTCGAGTCCTTCGACGATCTCGACCATCTGTCTCAGGCGGACCGCCTCCCGCACCGTGAGCTCCGGCTCGAGCCGTCGCCGCCAGCCGTCGATCACCGGGGCGACCCCATGCTCGGCGAAGCCTTCACGAAGCGACCGCGCGAGTTCGATCCGCTCGGGCATCGCCAGCCTCGCGTCCGGACCCGGTGTCGGGACGCCGAGCACCACCGCGAGCGGGGACCGCGCGAGATCGTCGGCCGCGAGCGAATCCCGGACGTCCGCCGCCAGCCGCATCGCCTGGATCATCACCGTGGCCGCCTCGGCATCCAGCAGTGATCCGCCACCCCGACCGGTCGCGGGAACACCGAGACCGCGAAGCGCCTCCACGATCGGTCCGATGCGCTTGTTGGCCCGTACCAGCACCGCGACCGTCGGACGCCCCTCCGCGTCCTCGATGCCATGTCGTCGGACCAGCCGCTGGGCCGCCTCGGCGGCGCTGCGGGCGAGGACCACCGAATCATCCTCTCCCTCCCCGGCATCCGGCTCGGGCAGACGTTCGATCGTGGCGACACCGTCGAGCGAAGTCCGGGCGGTCCGATGCTTCCGGTACAACTCGCCGAACGCCGCCGCCGCACCGCTCGCGTGCTCGAGGAGGCCGGCGTCGCGATCGATGACGCCGCAGATCCGGTTGACGAGCTCGATCACCGCGGGACTCGATCGGAAGGACTTCTCCAGTTTCTCCTCGACGAACTCGATCCGCCCGTCGGTGGTGATCCGTTCCAGGTTGCGGAGGATCCGCGGATCGCCGCCGCGCCAGCCGTAGATCGACTGCTTGACGTCACCGACCACGAAGAGCGAACGCGATCCGTCCGAGACGCTCGCGATCTCCGAAGCGATGGGGCGAAGCGCCCGCCACTGGGTCGCGGACGTGTCCTGGAACTCGTCGAGCAGCAGATGCTCGATCCGGGAGTCGAGTCGATACCAGAGTTCCTCGAGATCGCCGGGGCCGGCCCCGCCCCGGAGAGGATCGAGCGACCGGGTGAAGTCGTCGAACTCCGCGACGCGGTTCCGCTGCTTGAGCTCGGCGATCCGGGGTCCGATCCGACCGAGCAGATCGCGGATGCACGCCGTCCGTCGGCCCATGTTGCGCAGGTTTCCGGCCGCCGCGTGAAGCGCGAGATCCCGGAGCGGCGCGACCAGTTCGTCGGGCACGGGCTTCCTCGAGTAGTCGACGCCTTCGACCGCGGCCTTGAGGATCCTCTCCTTCGCGATCAGGATCCATCCGCCACCGTCGCGGGCGCGGACCTCGTCGACGAGCCCGGCGATCTTCGCCGTCGCCTTGCGAACGCCCGCGGGCCAGGCCTTCGCGCGGTCTTCGTCCAGCAGCAGATCGCGAATCCGCGCGAGCGACTCGTCGTCGCGCGGCGGCGCAGGCCAGTCCCACGCATCCGGGGTCGATTCCTGATGGAGGGTGAGGAGATTCGCCACCGCCCGCTCGACGACCGGCACGATGGTGACCTTGGTGCCCCGCGAGCCGAGTGTCTCGAGCGTCTCGAGCATCGCGTCCGCGTCCGTCTCCGACACCGTCACGTCGATCGCGTCCCGCAGGATCGCCGCGGATTCGTCGGCCTCGACGAGTCGCGCTCCGGCCGGGATGCCCGAAGCCGGCCCGAGGCCCGCCGCGATCGAGGCGAACACGCTGTCGAGCGTCCGGACCTGCAGACCCGGCATCGCGGTCACCAGCCGTTCCAGCAGCGACGCGGCTTCATCCGCATCCATGGTCTCCCGCGCCAGCCCGCGTTCGCGGATCGCCTCCACCCGTTTCGCCGGATCGACCCCCATCGCCGCGGCGTCCCGGAAGATCCGGTCCCGGATCTCCCCCGCCGCCGCCCGCGTGAACGTCGTCGCGAGGATGCGTTCCGGCTCGACGCCGCGATCGACCAGTTCGAGGAACCGGCCCACCAGTCGGAAGGTCTTCCCGGTGCCGGCGGACGCGAGGATGCGGAGGTGCCGCGGGCCCTCGATGCCCGATCCATCCTCGGCGTGACCGCCGTCGGATGCGTCGGCGGCCTCCGACCCCGGGTCGGGGCGGAAGTCGGGATCCGGTACGAATTCGAGTTCACCCTGCGGGTCGGTCATCCTTCACCCTCCCCATCGTCCTCGCCACCGAGCGACCGGGTCCGCTGCACCAGCGCGATCGGATCGCCGTCCCACGGTGGATCACCCGTGGGATCGAAGTTGCCGTCACGGATGCTTCGCACGACCTCCCGCGCCATGTCCATCGCGTCATCGTGCAGCTCGTCGATCTTCTTCGACGGCGCGAATCCGGTCTTTCCCGGATCCGACGTGACCAGGAAGTAGCCGGTCGCGACCTCCGCCGGCGGTGGCGCACCGGGCAGCGTGACCGCGTGCAGGCCGCGGTAGAGCGGCAGCTGGAGATCGATCCAGCGGTCCTTCGTGCGATGACTGGCATCGGGCGTCCTGCCCGAATCGGAGGTCTTGAAGTCGATCAGTCGCCAGCCGTGCTCGGGATGATGATCGATGCGGTCGATCCGCCCCCGCACGGCCATCGGCGATTCACCCGGGATCTCGAGGAGCGCGTCGAGCTGGTCCTCGACCGCGTGGATCCGCCAGCCTTCCCGTGCGAGCTCCGCCTGCCGGATCGCGACNTCGCGCAGTCGCGCGANGAGGATCCGTTCCTGCAGGAGGAGTCCCGCACCGCGACTCGATCCGCACATGCGATCGATCGCATCCGACATCGCCCCGACCATCTCNTGGTGGATCCGATCGGGGTCANCGCAGGCCTGCTCGCCGGCGGCATGTCTTGCGATGTCCTTTTTCCCGAACACCTCCACCGCNTGGTGAAGGACGGTGCCGAAGGTCCGGGCATCGAGCTCGCGACCGACCGGATCCGGTCCGCGAAGGCCCAGCACGTGCTTCAACCAGAACCGATACGGCGACGCGAGATAGTCGCGGAACGCGGTGACCGAGAGTCGGTCGATGGTGACGGTGCGGGTCGCGTCGTCGTCCCAGGTCGGCCGCGGCCGACCGAATCCAGACACGTCCACCCCGCCACGGTTCCGGGCCGAAGGCTTCGTGAACACCTCGACGACGCGTCGGGCCAGCGCCGGCCCCCGGTCGCCGAAGACCAGCCGGGAGGGCACCCGGGGTTCGCCCCGGGGATCGCGACGCGGCACGAGGAAGCGGGCGTCGGGATCGCGACCGAGGATCGTGGACAACACCCAGAGATCCCGGGCATGCCGTCGCGCCTCGTCCTCGAGTCCCATGTTCGCCCGGAGCGAGTCCGGAAGGATGGGATCGGTGAACCGCCCCGGAAGCGCCGCGTCGTGACAGCCGGTGACGATGACCCGCCCCGCCGGATCGAACGGTGCTTCGAGCCAGCCGATGGTCTCGATCGCGGCCGGGTCCGGCGGATCGGGAAGCCGCGCCGACTCGAGTGCGCCGAGCAGAACGCGGATCGCCTCCGCCCCGGTCACCGTCGGTTGGATCTCCACCGGGAGCGAGATCAGTTCGCCGGCGGCGTCGCGAAGCGGTCGGAGGATCTCATCCGGCCAGATCCCGGCGGCGTCCTCGTCGTCGAGTCGTTGCAGGACCTCGAGCAGGCCGACCAGCATTCGGTCGAGTCGATCGGCATCGGCCTTCCCCAGCGGCGCGAGGATGTCCGCGAGCACCGCGTCGGCGGCATGGAGTGTTCGACGGGCGGTGGCATGATCCCGTCGCTCGCAGGCCTCCGGATCCCCGGGCCAGCCCTCGAGGAGCGGACGCGGCATGTCGGCCTCCGACCAGCCGGACCAGGCGGCGGCGGCATCGAGGCCGTCGAGGCGGCGGCCGAGCGCCGCCGCGAAGGCCGGATCGGCCACGAGGCGACCGAAGCCGTCCGAATCCGCCCGGTCGAGATGGATGGCGAGCGCACCGAGCGTGCGGGCGAGACCGCTGCGTCCGAACGCTCGTCCGCCCGCGAGGTGGGCGGTGACCCCCGCGGCTTCGATCTCTCGACGCAACGACTCGGCGGCGGTCTCGTCCGCGACGACGATCGCGACGGATTCCGGATCGAGGGGACCACCGTCCGCCGCGTCCGCGAGCATCTCGACCACCGCCTCCGCCTCGTCGATCGGCTTGTCCTCGATCTGCAGGGATGCGAACGGAATCACCGGCGGCGATGCGATCCACGCCGCAGGAACGACTCTTCCGACCTCGTCGAAACGAGGGTCGACGCCATCGGCGACCGGCTCCGCGAGAATCATCGTGCGGATCGTGCATCCCGTGAGCGCCGCCTGATCACGCACCGACAGGTCGACCACCCCGAGCAGGACGACCTCGTCCGGGGCGTCCGTGCACGCCGCAGTCGCGTCGGATCCGTCACATGCACCCGTCCCCGTCTCGACCAGCAGGCGCTTGGCCGTCTCGGACGCCAGGAAGCCCAGGTCTCCGAGTTCGGACTCCGCCCTCGCCAGCAGCGACCCGATTCGCCGGTATCGATCGGATTCCGCGACGAGTTCGACGGATCGTTCGACCGTCGCCACGACGTCGGCCCATTCCCGACCGGCTGCGGCGACGGTGCGATCCGCGTCGAGCAGGGCGTCGGCGACCGCGAATCGTTCGAGCCAATCGGCATCCGGACGAATCACGCCCGCCAGGGTGTCGGCATCCGCCGCACCCAGGACCGCGGCGAGTGCGGCGCGGTGAAGCGGTCGATCCGCCACGGGCCGGACGGGCCGACCACGCATCGAGAAGACCAGTTCCGAAGGCGTCGTCGTGCGGGGCGGCACGAACCGGATCCCGCGGTCCTCGGCCTCTGCGACCAGCGCCAGCAGGAACTGCCGACCGGCTCGCGCCCCGGGAACCACCACCAGGACCCGTGAAAGATCGATCTCGCCGAGCACGTCGACCGGCCGATCGAGCAGGACCGAGGCGGCCTTGACGAGCGGTGACCTGCTTCCCAGATGGGTGGGGATGGGATGTTCCGGCATCGAGTGGCTCGCTCGGGCAGGGACGGGATGGCGGGGATCGACTCGACGCGGGCCGCAATGCCGGAACCCCCGGCCGCATCATCGGAGAACGCGGCCGATCGCGTCGACTGACCGCTTCCGGTCTGGAAACCCGTTCGATTCCCACCTCGAACCGCGGCGCGATCCTCCGTCGTGCCGGACCTCCGCGATTCAAGCAGGTCAGCACCGATCAGGGCAGGGTTCGAAATCGGATGCCCATCTCGCCGGACGCCACTTCGAGGTCCTCGATGCGGATCCGACGACCGTCGCCGAGTTCGAAGCCTCGGGGCACGGTCAGGAATCCTCCTTCGACCGGATTCGGACCGCCTTCCGCCGACAGCGAGGCCGGCAGCATCGGATCCGACAGGAAGTCGGGGACGGGCAGACGTCCCATCGACGTGCCACCGAGATCGAACACCACCAGCGTCGGCTCGAGCCTCGGCACGAGATCGAGCACCACCACCAGTCCCGCCGGTGATCGAACCGCGAGCCGGATCACGTCCTCGTCGAACCGGATGCGTGGCTCGGTCCAGCCCGCCGGAAGTTCGAATCGTTCGTCGTGGTCGAGCCAGGGTTCGAGCCTCGAGGCGAGCCAGTCGTTGACGTCGTCCTCGCCGATCGCGAATCCCCAGGGAGCGGCGTCGGTGCGGACCCGGGTCACCGTGGAGGCGATCCCCTGTTCGACCGCGTTTCCGCGGATCGCGACCTGCGGATCATCCGTGGCGGGGAACCACCAGGCGGGCCCCACGAAGGCGAGTCCGGCCGCGATCAACGCGAGGGCTGCGACGCCGGCCGTGACGGCCGCGACGATCCGGCGACGGCGGGCTCGAGGTTCCTTCGACCCGACGGCCACCGCCGATCAGTCCTCGAACCGGGAGATCACGAGGGTGTCGTTCTGACCCCCGAACCCGAAGTTGTTGGAAAGGGCGACGTCGACCTGCGCGGGCCGAGCCTCGTTGGGCACGTAGTCGAGATCCAGATCGGGATCGGGATGGTGGAGGTTCCGGGTCGGCGGCACCATGCCGTGCTTGATCGCCATGGCGCTGGTGATGAGCTCCACGGCCCCCGCGGCGGCGATCAGGTGGCCCATCATGCTCTTGATCGAACTCATGGGGATCGACGGCGCCAGCTCGCCGAACACCCGCTTCACGGCGCGGGTCTCGATGGAGTCGTTCTCCTTCGTCCCCGTTCCGTGGGCGGAGATGTAGTGAACGCACGGCCGGCCGTCCGCATCGGTGTCGGTCGGCGTCATGCCGGCCTCGCCCAGCGCCTGCTCCATGGCCGCGGCGGCACCCCGGCCGTCCGGCTGGATGTCGGTAATCCGGTACGCGTCGCAGCTCGATCCGTATCCAAGGACCTCGACGATCGGCGTGGCCCCGCGATTCCGGGCGTGCGCGAGCGTCTCGAGCACCACCATGCCCGAGCCCTCGCCCATCACGAATCCACCACGGGTTCGATCGAAGGGCCGGGAGGCCTCGGTCGGATCGCCGTCGTGCTGGGACAGCGCGGTCAGCCGGTTGAAGCCCGTGACCCCGAGCGGGTGGATCATGGTGTGCGTGCCGCCTGAGAGCATCAGTTCGGCGTCGCCGCGGCGAAGGATGTCGGTCGCCTCGCCGATCGCCTGGGTGCTGGCGGCGCAGGCGGTCAGACAGTTGTAGGCCGGACCGCGGAGCCCGAACTCACGACCCAGGTGGGCCAGCGGCATGTTCGGTTCCTGCTCGATCTCCCGCATCGCGGTCATCGTCTTCAACGCTTCCTCGACCCAGCGGACACCGTCGACGCGACGCGTCTCGGCGTCCCAGCCGGCGATGTTGCTGCCTGCGTAGTTCTCGAAGTCGAGCACGCCCTCTCCGGCCCCGAGGTAGAGACCGGCCCGGAGCGGGTCGAATCCGCCCGCCGCCAGCCCCGCCTGGGTCCAGGCCTGTCGCGCCGCCCCGAGGGCGAACTGGACGTTGAGACCCGCACCGGCGTGGACCGCGGGATCGTCCACGTAGTCGTCGACGTCGAAGTCCCGGACCTCCGCGGCGAACGTGGTGGGAAAGGTCGCGGCGTCGAAGCGGGTGATCGGCGCCATCCCGCTGTCGGCCGACATCAGTCGCCCCCAGACGCCGTCGAGATCGCAGCCGAGCGGCGTGACCCAGCCCATGCCGGTGATGACGACGCGTTCCCGGTCGTTGCGTTCGACGGTCATCGGGCTTCCTCCTCGATGCGGGTCAGGACCACGGCGGCGGACTGCCCACCGAGGTTCGTCGTGAACACCAGGATCGAACCGAGGTCGGCCTCCCGCGAGTCGGCCGCGGCGGCGTCGAGCCCCTCGATCGCATCCGCGTTGACGCGGGCGGGCAGTCGCTGCTGCTCGATCGCCTTCGCGGCGATCGAGACGGAGACCGCGCCGATCCCGGCGCCGCAGAGTCCGAACACGGGTATCGGAAGGATGATCGGTATCTCGGGAAGCCGGTCGCCGAAGACGGCCTTCATGCCACGTCGATCCGCCGCGTCGACGTCGGGGATCCCCGTGCCGCTCGGAACGATCGCGTCGATGTCGGACGGTTCGAGCTTCGCGGCGCGAAGAGCCTGACGAATGGCGCTTTCGAGCCCCGGGTCGTCCTCGGCGAACTTCATGCCGACGGTGTCCGGGCAGTCGGACTGCGCCGCCCCGAATCCGGCGACCTCGGCGTAGGCCCGCACCCCGCGGTCACGGACCGAGTCGAGGGCTTCGAGGACGAGGATGCCGCCACCTTCGCCGGCCAGCGTGCCGTCGGCGTCGGCGGCATAGGGCCGAACCGCCTCGTGGGCGTTGGCGTCGTCGTCGCCGGTCGCCGCGATCCGGTCGGCGAACTGCTGGCGGAGCAGGGCCATCGGGTTGAGCTTCGAATCGCAGCCCCCGGAGAGGCAGACGTCCGCGGCACCGCGCTGGATGACCCGCATCGATTCGCCGATCGAGAGGGTCGCACTCGACTCGGCGCAGGTGATGGTGTTCGACGGCGCCTGGCAGTCGTGGATGATCGTGACGTGGCACGCCAGCATGTTCGGGAGGTACTTCAGGAGCCACAGCGGCGTCAGGTTGCCCATGCCCTGTTCGCCCCAGGTCCCGTAGTCGAAGTCGCCGGCGTCGTCGACGGATCGCGAGAGCGCCATGGTGAGTTCGTCGATGTCGGCGGCGATGAGGCCGGCCCCGATGTGGCATCCCATGCGGTCGGGCGCGATCGTGGGCGGCTCGTCCCCCGCGGCCTTGGTGAGCAGCCCCGCGTCGGCGACCGCCGCGGCGGCGCCGCCGACCGCGAACTCGGTGTCGCGGGCCATCACCTTGGTCGCCTTGCGATAGGACTTCGGCACCGCATCGCGGACGTTGAAGAGGTCCTTGGAGATCCCGCCCCCGTGGCGACTGCGGAAGCCGCTGGCATCGAAGGCCTCGATGCGGGTGATCGCACTGCCGCCTTCGCAGGATTTCGCCCACATGGCATCGATGCCGACCCCGGCTGGGGTGACGGGGCCGAGGCCGGAGATGACGACGCGACGTTGGGTCCTGGACATGGGATCGGGAGTGTATCCGAACCCGGAGACGCCCTCCGGCCCTCACGCTCGCGGGCGGACCCAGTCTCGACGGTGGTGAACCGCGAAGACCGGCCCGCGTGACGACTCCGGGCCGGGGTTCGACGGTCGACGTGCGAGCGGAAGGATCGCTCGGGCGCCGCGGGTCAGCGACGCCGGCGACGACCGATGAACCCGATCGCCGCGAAGGCCGCGCCCGCCATGGGGCCGGGCACCACGGCATTGCTCGGCTCGTAGACGTAGTTCACGGTGACGAAGGCACCCTGATCGAGCACGACCTCGAAATCATCGCTGAAGGAATCCCCGACGAAACCAGTCACGGCACTTTGCCAGGTGAACGCCCAGGTCCCGGTTCCCTGCAGAATGCCGTCCCCGACATAGGGAAGGATATCGGTGCTACCAGGGGAGCTCCCCCCGGCCGTGGACGTGACGAACTCTCCCGCAGTTCCACCCTCGTTCATACCGCCGCCAGTCCCGCCGAAAGCTTGCCCGTCGGCGCGAAACGTCCCTCCAAATACCAGCTCGAACTCGTTGGCCGATCCCGTACTGGAGTACGCGTCACCACTCCGCAGCGTGCCCGAGGCGGTGAAGGAGAACGAGTAGGCGAAATTCACGGTCTGGAGCGTTCCAAGCGATGGGTCGAACTGCTGAAGATCCGCGTTGAAGAAATCCGACGCGAAGGCCTCGAATTCTCTGGTGGCCGGAAGTTCGGGGGTGGACGTGCTTTCGCTCACATCGCCTGCCACATCCCCGTCCTCGCTGTAGTAGTGGGTGTAGGAGATGACGTCGGCAGACGCGATCGAGGCGACCCCGGCCGAACCGATGGCAGCGAGCGCACGGAGGGTGATGGACATGGTCTCTTTCTCTCCTCAAATCGAAGAACGCGAAAAAACGGAGGCTCGCGAACAAACGGACATCCGAACCTGGTCACTCGACAACGCCGGTGCAAGCCTCGACGCGGCCGATGTCCGAAGGGTTCCACGAGCGTCCGTCGTGAACCATGCCCTTGCCCTCGTTCAGCCGGTGTGATCCTGCATCCGCCGGGCGATCCGCATGGCCATCTCCAGCGACTGCTCGTAGTTCAACCGGGGAT
>NYWD01000050.1 GCA_002684855.1 Planctomycetaceae bacterium
AAATATCTTGAAAATTTTAAAGGAAATTAGAAAATACTACCAGCAATCACATTGATTAAATTCAGACTTTTATTGTTTCAGCATCCAAGAGATTGGAGAAAAAAGATGGGAATTTTCCGACAATGAAAAGTCCAATAATAGTGTAACATTGGAGCAATTAGCAAAGATGGAGGATCCAGGACACTCCTCCCCATCCTCAGGTCCAGAGGTGGCCAAGAGACCTCATGAGGTCACTCTGGCAGAGGTCAAAAGACCTCAAGAGGTGGTCCAGATGAACATCAAAGACAGCCTGAAGTTTGGTGTTCTCATTGGACTATTGGAGGTCAGGCAAGTGAGAAACAAGGAGGTTGTGGATGCTGTCCTCCATTTGTTGGTTGGAGGCGAGTTTGATATGGAGCTGAATTTCGTGATTCAGGACGCAGAGAACATTCGACATATGCTAGAGCTTCTGGATCATTGTCCTCATACGCTTCAGGCCGAGATCTGGTCCGTGTTTATTGCAATCTTGAGGAAATCCACCCGAAATTTACAAGCCTGCACACAGATCTCTCTGATAGAACATCTTCTTAACAGACTTCCCTCTGCTCCCCAGATTGTTGCTGATCTTCTTGTCGAACTTCTTGGTGTTTTGGCCTCCCACAGCATCACGGTGAGGCAGCTCAAGCTGTTGTTTGCGGCTATGAAGGCAGTCCAGGGCAAGTGGCCGAGACACTCCACCAAGCTTCTCAATGTTCTACGTCAGATGCCTAATAGATCTGGGCCAGATGTGTTCTTCTCTTTCCCGGGCAAGGCGGGAAGTGCCGTCATGGTTCCACCTCTTACAAAGTGGCCGCACGAAACAGGATTTACCTTCACCACCTGGTTCAGACTGGATCCATTCAACTCAGTTAATATTGAGAAGGAGAAACCCTATTTATACTGCTTCAAGACAAGTAAAGGTGTGGGATATTCAGCTCATTTTGTTGGCAATTGTTTGGTGCTGACCAGTATGAAGGTAAAAGGCAAAGGATACCAGCATTGTGTAAAGTATGAGTTCCAGCCCAGAAAATGGTATATGCTTGCCATCGTCTACATCTACAACAGGTGGACAAAGTCTGAGATTAAGGTGTTTGTAAATGGCCAACTGGCCAGCAGTACAGAGATGGCCTGGCTGGTAGCAGGCCAAGAACCATTTGACAAATGCTACATTGGCGGCAACGCTGAGCTGGACAAGGACCGTTTGTTTTGTGGCCAGATGTCCGCCATCTACTTGTTCAGTGAGGCGCTGAACCCCCACCAGGTGTGCGCCATGCACAGGCTGGGGCCCGGCTACAAGAACCAGTTCAAGTTCGAGACTGAGGCGGGCCAGACGCTGAGCGAGAACCACAGGAAGGTGCTGTACGACGGGAAGCTGAGCAACAGCATCGCCTTCCTCTACAACCCCGTGTCCACGGACAGTCAGCTGTGTCTCCAGTGCGCTCCCAAGGGAAACACCTCCTACTTCATCCATTCACCCCACGCCCTCATGTTACAGGACGTAACAGCTGTGGTAACAAGATCTATTCACTCAACACTTAATTCAATTGGTGGCATCCAAGTTCTGTTTCCTCTATTTTCTCAACTGGATTACCCAGTAGCTGTGGACAATGGAGATGGCAGTGCTAATGAAGTATCCACTGGGGGCCACAATATTGACACCAGCACCAGTACAACAGTTGTGGCTGTGGCTGGTCCATCGTCAGCTTCCAGCAAAGATCCAAGTCTTTGTTCTTGTCTGATGCAGTTCATCTGTGAACTGGTGGAGGGCAGCACCAGCATCCAGCAGCAGGTCATCGCTGGCAGGGGCTTCCTGGTCATCTCCCACCTCCTGTCCAAGTCCAGCAGGGAGCACCTCACCGCGGACCTCCTCAACACCTTCCTCAAGTTGACCAAGTATCTCGTCACCTGTCCCACCAACAACAGTGATCTTCTACTGAAGCAGCTTCTGGATCACTGTCTGTTCAACCCCAGCCTCTGGATCCATACCCCTGCCAGTGTACAGATCAGACTGTACAGTTATCTGTCATCCGAGTTCCTGGCTGACACCCAGATCTACAGCAATGTCAGGAGGGTGTCCACAGTTCTACAAACCATGCACACTCTCAAGTCCTACTACTGGGTGGTCAAACCTGGACCAGGTCATGATACTGGAGTCCCAGCCAAGGGTCTGGACATCAGTCGACCAAGTGAACAGGACATTGTGACCATTAGGTCATACATCCTGGACTTTGTCAAGAAGCTGGTCATGATCGGAGCTGGGGTCAAGGAGGACGAGCTCCAGAGTATCCTCAACTATTTGACAACAGTCCAGGAGGACAGGAANCTNAGAGACGTCTTGACAATGTTGATCCAGCTGATGAATGATCACCCCGCCAGTCTTGTACCAGCTTTTGACTCAAAGGGAGGGGTAAGGACGGTTTTCAAACTGTTGGACTCAGAGTCTCAAGTCACCAGACTACAAGCTTTAAAACTACTGGGATTTTTCCTCTCAAGATCAACGCATAAAAGAAAGTACGACGTTATGAACCCTCATAACTTGTACTCTCTACTGGTGGAGAAGCTTCTTCAGCACGAACAGACCCTCTCTCTTCCTGTCTACAATGTCCTCTACGAGATCCTGACTGAGCACGTAGGACAGGATATAGTTTATCAGAGGCACTCGGAGCCGGAGCCTCATTTCCGGTTGGAGAATCCAATGATGTTGAAAGTGTCAGCCCAATTGCTAAGACAGAGCAAACCCTCGGTGGAATTGTCTGAGGTAAAGAAACTGTTTCTGTCCGACATGACTCTTCTGTGCAACAATAACCGGGAAAACAGACGAACAGTTCTGCAGATGTCTGTTTGGCAGGAATGGTTGATCTCCCTGGCAGTGATCCATCCGACCAACGAGGAGGAGAGCAAGATCAGTGACATGGTCTTCTCCCTGTTCCGGATGCTGCTCCACCACGCCATCAAGTACGAGTACGGGGGCTGGAGGGTCTGGGTGGACACCCTCGCCATCGTCCACAGCAAGGTCAGCTTCGAGGAGTTCAAGCTCCAGTTCTCCGCCATGTACGAGCAGTACGAGAGGAGGAGGGCGGACACACTGACAGACCCAGTGGAGAGGAGGCAGAGACCGATATCCACCATCAGTGGTTGGGATGAGGATAGGAAGCATGGAGATGGTGAGGATGACTATGAGGATGAGGATGATGAAGATGTGGAAGAAGCAGAGATTGAGGAAATAGAACAAAGTGAGGACGATCTGAATGATATCAAAGAAAATCAAGGTGAAGAGGGTGAAGAGGCAGAAGTGTTGGACAAAAATGTTGCTGAGTCTCTTAGTGAAAACAAGGAATCAAAAGATGAAAAGGAACATAAGGAAGAACAGAAGGATGAAGTCAATGACAATGACACTGATGAAAACAAAGAAAGTTTGCAATCACCTGAAAGTCCTGTTAGCTTTAAGGCTACTGAGAAAGAAATTTCTGATCATGAAGAATTGACTGAAGAGGAAATTCCAGAGGAAATAAACAGTGACAATAACGAAGAGGCAGAGAAAGAGAATGAAGAATCTGTCAATCAAATTAATGAAGGCTTAAAAGAAATTAATTTGAATGAAGAAACAGAGATAGTGGAGGATGATGACAAGGGAAATGATGACAATGAAGTTACAGAAGCTAATGCAGACAATAGTGAAGAGGAGGAAAAGATAGAGGATAGTAACGAGGATGTTTCAGCTCAGAATCCAAATGATCATGAGGAAGAAAAGGGAGAAAAAGAAAAAAATAGTCAGGAAACTAATGGAACTGATGATAAAGAGGAATCAGAACTAGAAGCTGAAGTTAAGGTGGTTATTGATACTGAAACTGCAACTGCAGATGAAATTAATGAATGTGATAATGATGAGAGTAAAGATGAAACTGTGATAGACAATATTACTGAGGAGAGTGAGGAAGTTCCAGAGGCCAAAATTAATACCATCAGCACAATACAGTTGGACAGTCATGAGGCAGGCCATGGGGGTAAGAAGTTTATCGAGGTTAGCAAAGAGTTCCATGAAATTTCAATCAGTGACACAGAAAGTGAAGTTAACACTACCAACGATGATATCAATGAGGTTGACAATTCTAGAGAAGAAGTAGATGCTGCTCCCACAAGAAAGATTATTCTCCCAGCAGCAAACAAGAAGAAGATTGAGATAGCTACTGCAGAAGGTGATCTCAGTGATGCCAAGGATGACAAGGAAGGTGCCAAACGACAAACATTTTCTCCAGGACCAGCACGTCCTCCATTCAGAATCCCCGAGTTTAGATGGTCCTACATTCATCAAAGATTATTAGCGGATGTTCTCTTTTCCCTTGAGACGGACATCCAAGTTTGGAGAACTCACTCCACCAAGTCGGTCCTGGATTTTGTGAACGCAGCAGAGAATGCAATCTTTGTCGTCAACACTGTCCATCTCATTTCCCAACTTACTGACAACCTCATAATAGCTTGTGGGGGTTTGTTGCCTCTTCTTGCCAGTGCCACTTCTCCAAATAATGAGGTTGACATGTTGGAGCCGACACAAGGACTTCCACTTGAGGTCAGTTTGTCATTCCTCCAGAGGCTGTTGGCCATGGCTGATGTCCTCGTGTTCGCCTCCAGTCTCAACTTTGCTGAGCTGGAGGCCGAGAAGAATATGTCCAGTGGGGGCATCCTAAGACAGTGTCTCAGATTGGTCTGCACTTGTGCCGTCAGAAATTGTCTGGAGTGCAAGGAGAGAAGTAGAGGAGATTATGTGATGGGAGGAAAGATCGTGGAGCCATCTAGGAACGTGTCCAGTAGACCCAGCAGCGCTCCCAGCAGCAACAACCAGCAACATTTGATGAAGAATGCAGCAGCAAGTCAAAGAACAATCCTGGAGAACTTGGCAGCTTCCGCCAGTCCTGTCAAGGATCCAGAGAAGCTGCTCCAGGACATGGACGTCAACAGACTTCGAGCAGTGATCTACAGAGATGTGGAGGAAACCAAGCAGGCACAGTTCCTGAGTCTTGCCGTGGTCTACTTCATCTCCGTCTTGATGGTGTCCAAGTACAGAGACATCTTGGAACCTCCTGGCAAGGGAAGCAAGACCGGAAGTATAGCCAGTACAGCTCCAAGCACTCAGACCCACGTGTCAGAGGACCGAGGTCACGTATCTAGCAACACTCCGCCACGTGGTGATACACGTGAGTCAGGTAGGGGCCAAGTGCACGTGTCTAGTTGTGTAGGATGTATGCAGACACGCACCAGCCACACTGCACCCACCCAGCACCACACGCGTGATACACGTGTCAGTCAGTCACAACATCAACAAGAGTATTACCTAAACTGTGACTGCTCACAGTGCAGAGCTGTTGCTCAGGATCTTTGTTGCCAGTGCTGTAACACGTGTACTACACGTGGAGGACACATGAAGACAGAAAAGCATTACAACGTGCGCTCTATGGCACTGCGGGGTGAGGATGATGAGACCCTGGAGGTCTGCATTGCATCAGATGAGGCTGACATGGTTGACACGGAGGCCGATTGTTCGGTCTGTTCATCATGTCCTCCGGCCTGCAGTGACCCCAACTGTGTGGCGTGTCTGCAGAAGTGCCCACACGTGCCTGACACGTGGCAACAATCCACTTCCGGTCACCATCCGCACTATGCCAGGAGACAGAACCTGCACATAGTCAAACATAACAAATACCGGGACAGAC
>NYWD01000051.1 GCA_002684855.1 Planctomycetaceae bacterium
ATCTCTTCAGAATGAATCACTTGTTGGAAACTGGACGGAGAAAAACTTCTTAAATACATTTTAAAAGTAACCAAGAAAACCCTTAAATCATTATCTAAATCTGTCAAAAAGATTATGTCATTGATTTTGTTTAAATATTTCATTAAGGGCTTTTTCTTAATTGAAGTTCATATACTTTCTGATTATGCGATTATATGAGAATGCTTAAAAGTTGCAATAAGTGTTGAATGACTGTCAATAGGCTCAATGGTCGATAGGCTCGATGGTTGATAGGCTTGATGGTCTATAGGCTCAATGGTTGATAAGCTTATAGGCTTGATGGTCAATAGGCTCGATGGTCAATAGGCTTGATGGTTGATAGGTTCAATGGTTGATAGGCTTGATGGTTGATTGGCTTGATGGTTGATAGGCTCTATGGTTGATAGGCTTGATGGTTGATAGATTCAATGGTTGATAGGCTCTATGGTAGATAGGCTCAATGGTCGATAGACTTGATGGTCAATAGGCTCAATGGTCGATAGGCTTGATGGTCTATAGGAGCATTTCTGAGAGGCAGAGGGGTTTTGGTAACAGACTGACAGACTAACAGACAGACAGATGGACATTTGCGATTGTAGAGTTGCTACTACTGAAAAAGGTCACCAGTACTATTTTCAAGAGATTTTTTGAAAACCTGAAGGTATTTTCATTTTAATATTTGTAGACTTTTACAGACAGACCAAAGTGATTGTTTAGTTGCTATCTTGACTGCATAAAGATACAAGACTATTGTTGAATAGTGGGTGTTGTTATCAAGAAAATACTTTTACAAAGGATTGTTGGGCAGTATAGATTTAGATTGATTCTAAATTTGAATGATAAAAGCTATATCCACATTGCTGGTGAAAAATGCACCGCAAAAGTAAAATGTCTGTTATTGTTTAACAAATGCAGAATGCATGTAGAATCATCTTTGCCTGAAACTGTTGTTATAGAAGTTTTAACATTTTACAAAAATTTTTGATTAAAGTTTAACCAAATAACTAACTGCATCAATCTAAAGGCTACATAATGTGTATTTGAGAATACCTGAAAATTTAACCACATCATGCTTTACAAAGTTTTTAACCTTATTTTAACAGGTAGATCACTCCTTACATTTTGTGACCTTTAGCAACGAAACAAAAATAACTAGGCCTTTCTGANCTTCTGCAAACCACTGCTAAAAACTAAGGGGGAGGTCAAATGTGAACACAACCCATAGTGTGTAGCCTTAGTTACATATNTAATTGTAACATAATACTCTTTCTTCCTGAAATATAACCCACCAAATTATTGTCTGTGGTTAAAAGATACCAAGAAATGTAAAACAAGCATTTTGAAGTTATGAATTGACGTGTGATTCTCAACAAACATTATTTTTGCCTTTGTTGNAACGTACTTAAAAGGAAAACAAATCAAATTCATGTCAGATTTTGTCTATTTCAACTTTTTAACAAATTATAACCTTTNTTCATAGATTTTNNAATTCTGTAATNTTTGTGGAAGCAGCTGCCCATTANTTTACATTTTACAATCTTAACTTCTAATCTTCATTGTNGTAAAAAGCCAGAAGTTATGCACTTAAATTGCAATGCAATTAAATACTTCATTGTGTGTGTTTCATAACAAACATGGCAATTTAATGAAAACAAGCTCTCAACTATGAANATCAGTAATTCACNTAATAAATCTGATTCTGAGGCAGTATATTAGAAGAAAATTATTAATAACATGTTTCCAATTGTTAACTTATTAACTTGCTATTTTGTCCAGACAAGCACCTTTTAATAGTAACATTTTCAATAGAGTTTTTAGGTGAGGTGCTCAACAGCTAATTTTTTTTCCTCATTTCCTCAAATATAGTTGAGCAACCNTAGAGCAGCTAGAACTGGATAGTGGAGCACAGCTTAGAAGCTAAAACAGATAGAGCTTCTTTTATTTTTTGTTCCTTTTGTACCCCACCTTCCATTGCAGCTGATCTGGAGTCAGTAAAAAGATGCCCTACCAAATTTGCCTTCAATGCTCTACTTCACTCTAGAGGAACTCCAATTCTGCTCAAATGACCCAAATATTTAGAAGAAGAGCACCCTACCTAANTATTCTAATTTTTCAAACTATTTATCTGGGAAAGGAATTTTTACAGTTTACACAATTACAATAATTCTAACTTGATCCAAAATCTTGATTATTTTTCACACTAGACTTTGGTATTTCAATTTCACCAGAGATAAGGTTAGCATGGCAGCAGATAAGAATTTGTCCACAATTGTCTGTTGCAAAACAAGAGCACCAATGGGGAGGAAGAGGTCAACTCAACCCTTTGACTATACCAATAATAATTGTTTAATAATTAATTAATTAACGTCTCAAGTATTTCATCTGTAGATGACTGGAGTTAATTGTTACATTGTACAAACATCACATTTCCTCTCAACAACTATACTCCCAAATCATATGTTTTGGCGATCCACCATTTTAAGACCCTCCATCAAGTTCAGCAGCAATTTTTTCTACTTCCTTGAGCACCCTAAGAAAGTTTAGTCCTGCAAGTTTGCTGAGATCCTCCAGTGACCAGGTGCCGGTATCCAGGAGGGCCACGAACAGTTCAGGATAGTGACCCACATCCGGGAGTCCCACAGGCACCTCATTTATTCCATCATAACTGGCTCCGATCCCAACACTATCAATGCCAGCAACATTGCGAATATGGTTTATGTGATTTATGACATCATTAAGCGTNGAATGATTACTACAAGTAAGGAAGTAGGAGAANAAGTTCACCATTACCAATCCCCCTTTTTCAGCCACAATTCTAAGAACATCATCAGGTACATTACGGCTTGCATTACAGATGGCATGAGCAGATGAGTGAGAGAAGATGACAGGAGCTTGAGAGGTTGCCAAGGCATCTCGAGCAGTCTGGACACTTGTATGGGACAAGTCCACGATGAGTCCGAGCTTGTTCATCTCTTGTACAACAGTCTTTCCAAACTGTGTTAGACCATTGTGCTGTGGAATAGCTCCTGGTTTGTCTGCGTTGGAACAGTCCGCCCATGGAGTATCACAGTTGTGTGTCAGGGTGAGGGCTCTCACACCCAGNCTTTGAAACGTTCTGAGAACTCCCAGACTGGTGCCGATGCTGTGGCCTGACTCCACGGTGATCAGACTCGCAATTTTACCACCTTTGTGAGCATCAACTATTTCTTGTGCGCTATGAACGAGTTGCAAGTAATCAGGATAGAGATCAACCAGCCTCTTGATGAGATCAATTTGCTCCAGCGTGATCTGAACAGCGTCTTTATGTTGAGATCCACAAGGAGCATAGGCAGTCCATAGCTGACAGCCCACCATCCCCTTCCTCATTCGGTAGAGGTCGGTGTGGGACCATTTGGAGGTTGACCAGGGCGAGGAGAACTGAATGTTGGTCGACAGATTGACTTTGTCCAACTTATTGTGGATAAACTGCCGAATGTTCCACGGAAGATCATTGTGTCCGTCTATGAGAGGCACCTCTGTCAGAATTTGAGCAACTAGATTCTTCTGCTCCTCCTTGGTGAGGTTGTTGAGGGTAGAAGTGTTTGGCAGTAGAACTCCCAGGCAGATGATCAGCACCACTAGCACCAGGGCCAGGAAGCACCAGTGCTGCCTCCTCAACTTTATACCACCACTAAATATCACAATATTCACTTTCCCCCGGGTATTGTCCATGTCTGGGTAGAGAGGTAGATGGTCCTTATAACTATGCTCTAGAGAATGATGATTGTGTCCGCCACCTGCACCGCCTGCAGCTCCATGATCAGCGTGAAGAGGATGACAGTCGGTGCCGCTGCGAACACTCCCGTTACGATGGAAGCCTCCGTTCACGTGTCCGTGCATGTTCTCCTCGCTGGTGTATCCACAATCACAAGAGGTACACCCACACTCTTGGCCAGGCCGCCCTTGCCCCACTTGTCCAGCCTGGTGGGCGTGGCAGGTGTGACCAGGGGAGTCCAGGCAGCCCGCCTTGGGGTGAACGTAGGGGGGCGGAGATCTTGGCAGCGAAGACTCGCAACTGAATGAATGTCTTGAGTTTTGTTTTGTGGAGACGGGATCATGGGAGCCATGTGTTATCTGGAAGTGGTCACAGGACTCGGATATGGAGACTACAGCCGGGGACACATCCCTAAATCTTGATTTCGAAGGCGAGCTCTCCCTGGGTATAGTTGCAGGCTTGCTACAGTCTCTTGTTGCTCGTTCTCTAACTGCAGATGAATGTCTAGAATGGACTGATGGGGAGGTTTTGATTTGTAAATGGCCTCCAGAGGATAGAGAATCCTTCTTTACTGGAGACTCCTTGCCCATCCTCGTATTGGTCACCTGCATGGAAGATGTCCTGACATTATCAATATCTCGTTCAGTTCTGGGAACAGACAAATCAACTAATTCTGAGAGGCCCCAGTCCTTGGAAGTTCCACTGGACCTTGTCTTGGCTGACTTCCGAACCACTGACACCATGTCTGGAGTTTTTGTCACGTTTCCCGCTCTGTCAGGAAGGTCAGGACACATATTGTCCACATGGAGGTTCTGGCTGGTCTTGTATCTCTGACTGGGACCAGACCCCTGTCTGGTCACCTCTGGAGGCTGCTGATCACCGTGGCCACGTGTCCCGAGATCACCGTGGCCACGTGTCCCGGGGTCTGGACTGTGGTCACCAGCCCCACACGTGCAGGGTGGTGACACGTCACCAAGCTCAGACTTGTCCGTGTCACAGTGACCATGGCTCTGGTGCTGGAGATGGTGACCATTGGCCACTGTGGAGCTCTTGAGAGAGGAGGATAGCTGAGACTGTTTACGAATGGGCGGCTGGACCTTGTCACCTCCCATGCCTGAACTCATCATAAAGTTTATTGGATTTTCTTTCTCTTCCTCCACTCGGTCATGTCCAGGCAAGAAAGATCCTTTAGAATTGACCAGCGGTCCTACTCCTCCACTTTGACAATCAGCATCTTTCTGCATTTTTTCTTGTCGTTCAAATTCTTCGAGAAGTTTCTCCTTGAGCCATTCTTTCTCCTCTCTGGTATAATGGTGAGCCAAACTTTCTCGGAGCTTCTCCTCAATTTCTTTTTTTGAATTTTGTTTTTCCAAAGATGTTTTATTACTATCAATAGGTCTACGCTGTTTTAGTTCACTAGAATCACATTCTAAGAAAGGTTTATGTTTATAGTCTTTTATTTCAATTTCGAAATTTTCACGCCTAGATTTTCGCTTGGGTTTTAACCGAACATCCTCTTCATTGATGGTTTGATCCAAAACAATCTCTTTATGGTTGTTCTGAGCCTGCTCTCTCCAGAACACCTCGTCATCAGTGGGCTGAGTCACTCGTCCATTGATTTTATCACTAAACTTTAGCTCACATTCTACATTTTTTGGCCGCGAATGATTAGATTCTTGAAAATCACTTTTAAATTTTTTCGATTCTCTTTTCAAATTACCACCACCACCACCACTGGGCAGCTGCTGTTCACGTAACAATTTTTCTTTTAAAACTCGAAATTCGCGAGCATCAACTTCGAGAGGCCTTCGGTTGCCTTTTAATAAATTAACTATTTTATCATTATCATTGGCAGATATACGAGTTGGACTATTTTCCTCACTAATTCCCCTGGACTCACTTTTTGTTCTTGTTCTTTTCG
>NYWD01000052.1 GCA_002684855.1 Planctomycetaceae bacterium
GCAGGAACATCGGTCGCATCAACAGTAGCTGCAGCCGAAGAAGAAGAGGCGCCTGGCTGACTTGTTGCAGTAACCTCAATTACCTCTCCACGGTGATTGGTAACGAACTTACCCATGGCCAAAATAGCGGGGCAAGCAGGTGAGACCTTAGGTAGCGAACGGCTTGACCTAAAAGCTGAGGAAGATTTTGACTTATTTTTCTTTTTCTTTTTCTTATTTGAACCCAAATCGATTTTGGACAAAGAGGTAACCAACGGGCCCATTTCCGAATCCGCATCCGCCCCCCTGCTTGCAGGGTTGGTAGGCGTATTACCAGAATTTCTAGGAATTTGAACTTCATTTTTGTGATTTAGGGCCGAGGCCGGATCTCCACCATATTTTGCAATATTCTTTCCATCAATGATGCCGATCAGAAGAATTGCATTTCCCCATTTCAGCACATCGATGAAGAACTTGGTGAAAATATCAGCAGCCATAACGCTGGTGTGACAGTCCACTATCGTGAATAAGCCCTTCCGGAACAATTCATGCATGAAACCTAGGCATACTCCGTGAACCCGAGAGACATGAGCCATAGCACGAAATTTACCACTCTTCACAATCTTCGCAGTGGCTTGATTGTCTTCATACACAACCATAACAACACGTCCCTTACCGATCAATGCCTCGATCAGGTCAAACAAGGGGATACCAAGGCATCGGATGGTAGTGTCAAGACTAACCAACTCGGCTTCCACAGTAGAGTGAGAAACCGACCCTTGTTTCTTGCTGAGTCGCCCCAAAGGGTAAAAGGAGTGTGCACCAAGAAGGGCAACGAATCCTCCGGTCGTGCTCTTAGAGTCTGACCGCTCAGCGAAGTTGGCGTCGGCATACACCGCAAGTTCGCACTCAACTAGCATGTCGCCAATGAATCCGATCTGACGGTGCCCTAACGTGCAATTGACATAGGACATTAGCCTTAGCAATTTCTTGTCGCACCCCTCATTCCAGTAGTGCAAGGATGTCGACAAGTGCCCGACCGCACGCAGCAGATCAACTCTAGCCCAACGAGCAACGAACATGATTGTCATGACAATCGAGCACGCGACCTTGTTAAGAGATCCGCCCTTAGTACTGTCATCATTTTCGGCGTCAGAGTCAACCTCACTATCCTTTGTAGGTTTCGAGCCACCGCCGTTTCCGGCTGGAGGGCTGCCATTACGAGGTTCCAAGCCTTCATTAAGAAATGGAGTCGCGACCTTTCGCAGCGATTTCCTCGATATGTTGGCTACCGAACAATACTTGTCAACGGACTTGTCCAAATACTGTTCCATGTTATATCGGTAGCCTGCAACCTTCCGGGTTGGATCCTTATCAACGAATTCAACCGATGACTCGCCTCTGGGGTGCAACTTTGGATGCAACGACAAAATGTCTGACAGTTGACTGCTTGGTACTTCAAATCGTTCGAGATAGCAGCCAAGAAAGCGATCGAATGGCTCTGGATCGGTCATTTTGATGCATTTGCGCAGACCTTCCCAGATTTTCCCTGTATGCTTAGTAGGGCTAGCAAGCTTGAAATCATCAACATAGATAAGCAAACCAGCTTGATATTCTTTATGCCAATAGCAGCTAGGCCAATTTTCAACTTTGACGAAACCATTTGCGAGCACGTGTTTCTCACAGAATTCCTCCCAATATCCGCCAGCATCAACATGTCCATACAAAGCCAGAATCAGAGGAACAACAGGATCCTTGAACTTCGCATGCCACCATTTTGGCCATCGATGCTTAGGAATACGGACATAGGTTTTAGTGCCCTTGTTACGGCCACCACCAAGAAATTGCTGTGTATATGCAGATTCAGCATCAGAAGTAGTGCCCTCATAACCAACTTGGAGGCTGAAGGCATCTATAAACAGGGAGGCTTCAAGCGAAGCTGGTGCACTGCCGAGGTGCTCGAACTCAGCCCACTGGAAATCCTGATCCTTGACGTTGTCACCAAGAAAGACATGACGACCCTTGTACTTTTTCAGAGGATCACCATCTTCGAGCTCAGAGCCCTTTTGGTAACATAATTCAGCGATGGTTCCAAAATGCACCGTTTCACCCTTTGCTTGTGCTTTCTTCCGAACTGTACTAGCCTCCTCAACACCTTTTTCATCCCAAACGCCCGTACCGAGACCATCTGGGTGAGGCATTTCAGCAAGTTTTGTCCACTCCCCGTCGACGGCTATTTTCGCCTTAGGCTCAGCCTCGACCTCGCGCCTAGTGACCTTGCGAGCGACAGCACAGTTGTACGGAACCAATAGTACTTCAGGTTCTCGCTGTCTGTGTGTCGGCTTACAATCATATGACACAGGCATACGGGGAGCGTCGTTTCCGACTACTATCACCGGTGCCGCAGGAGACACAAACTTGTGGTCACGAATGTAACCTAGTGCAACGAGCTGCTCTTTATGACACTGAGATTGTGCCAGACAACAATGCAGTGCTTCGTAACGGTCGTCTCGGCACTCATAATAATTCAATGACCGAAGCCAGTGAACATTGTTGGTAAACACCACATTCGGCCGAAGACTTTTGCTATGCCCCGTTTCCAGGTGATAGCTCGATACCAAAGAAGCAATACTCTGTAAGTTCCATGCTTCACTACCGTTTGGCAATCGAATAGCTATCGTTCCGCCATACCCATCAACAATTTTGGCTATTTTCGCCCATAAAGTTGTCAGTGTGCGCGGAAGAGACATAGCACTGACTCTGTTTTTACCGCTCGAAAAAATGACTAACACGCCTGGGTGACTGATGGCTCGTGTGATTTCATCGCTCACCTCTTTGATCCCAGTCAAATTGAACTCCTTAATAGTCCGTGGATCTTGCTTGACTAAGCTACTAACGAAGTCATCACCACCTCTCATTCCAGAAGAGAATGCAACAATCCTCATGGGGACTGCCGGGCGGTTAGGCACCGTAGTTACTGCATCCGAAAAGTCATCAAAGTCATCCTCAAATGTATCAACATATTCAGCGTCAATCTCAATGCCAGGAACTGCTGGTGCAGCATCGCCGGAGCTAGAGCTAGTGCTTTTGGTCTTTTCTAGAGATTCTAAGTACTCTGAAATCGCCTTCCGCTTATCGGGTGGTGAAAACCTCATCCACACATCTGGGTCGATGTCAGGCGGCCGGGTTGACCCGGTATATTTGCGCACCACTCGGCCGGTGATGGTTTTGCCCCCCTGGCCTCGTTTATCGTCGGGATGTTTTTCACTAGCATCAGTAGAGACCGCCCCCGTTTCCGGAGTTGGCGGTGGCTCGAAGACCTGGGCGGTTTCTCCGATGCGTTTACAACTTTCGCGGTACTCGGCCAGAGGAAACTTAAGCGGACCAAGATGGTTTAAAGGTATTACCTCCTTGGTACGGTGTATGCGAACATCCTTTGGTTCAGCGTCGGGGTTAGATCGGAAAATCTCGAAGTCGGCAACGATGTAATCACCGCTCCAAATACCGCCGGGCTGAGAATGCGGATGCAGAAAGATCCCAGGCCTAGTTTTTGACTCAAAGGGATCCGGCTTGTCCGCAGTCGGTGTCGGCATGTAGTCCACAAGAGCACCGAAAGGAATCCGCATATGGTTACAATCCACATCGTATCGTTTGAGATATGGGGAATTTTCNCCCTCAGTATTGTTAGCAAAACAGAAGGCGGGGGCAGCGTAGCGCCACCAGGATTTATGCANTCCTGATTGCTGCAAGTTACAACGCGTACCCTCNTTAGTTGCCCTGACATACCGTTCNGCCAATCCGTTGGTGGCNGGTATNCCGGGCGTGGCTGTNGGCATCGGCCAGCTTAGTGACTTAGCAGCANTTGTTAGCTCGNGCGCGTTGTCGGCNTAAAAGCTCTTTATCTCATTTTGCCCGGCGAACTGCTGCATAGCCTTGACCGTATCCTCAGCGGACTTGGTAGCTTGCGGGGCGCAAGTCAACCAGCCAGTACCTCTGTCAAAAAGCACTGCGGCCGAGGAAGCCTTTGGTAAATCACTTGTCCATTGTTCATCATCATTTTCATCGGGGTCGATAAGCTTGCCGCCCTTTCGACGATTAATGAGATGGTCACCGGTGGTTTGTTCTCCAAACGTAGTAGGCTGATTTTCTTGCTCAACCAAACCACCTTTCCGCTTATGCTTGCGTTGGCTTTTTCCTTCGACACAGGCGCGGCAGTAAGGGTTAAACGGCTTATGTGTCATCATATGGCTTAACGACTGTGCCTCCTCGTATAAATTGCGACGAGATGGAGAATCACACTCTTGGCACTGATCTTCATCCTCATCTGGCGGCTCAACCTTTTCAGTAGACTCTTCAGTGTCTTCCTTCGTCTCGCCGCCACCCTTTCGGGCTGACAGTGGATCCGTAGAGGAGCTAGCAACTGTAACTCCTGGCACCGCGGCACTCCTAGATATTGTCTGGGGCGTGCGCGGCGGATTGCAAGTATCGGGCAAGTAAGGCACGTTGCCTATGCTAATAAGCTCGATAATGCCGTCATCCACCTTTTCACCAAAATGATATTCGGGAGGAACGAAGTATGGTCTCTTGGAATATGGCTCCCAATGAAACGCATAACCCATCTCTACACAACGCTTGCCAATTGATAACACATCTGGTGTGCTTTCCAAAACATGCACTTTAGTACCATTTTCATAAACCAATGGCTCAACCTGGGTGTCAAACACAGTAGTAGTAGAAATCTCCCCATTTGCGGTTGCTAGCCTTATCTCCTTGTCTGCCTCGTGTATTCTCCACTCATCCTCGGTGGCAATGCTGTCCCGGGTAACCAAATCGAACGGACATGCGGTGTCGCACAACCACAACCTTGTTGTAACGGGGTCGTAGTCGTACTCATCGCTGTCGTTTCCGACTTGCGATTCGTACCCTTCATCATCGCCTTCGTCCTCAGAACCCATGTAGAAGTACTCGGCGTCGTTAGTGACATGGACTTGCTTTGCTGGGGCCGCTGGAAACACGGGGCAAAATGCCACTGGGATCGCAGGAGCCGCAGGCTTGGCCTTTGCCTTAGCCTTTGTCTTAGCTGCAGGTGCAGCGGGAGCAATATCATGAGAATATTTGCATTTATCGCCAAGCTTGCACTTGCCTGCCTGAAAGTTCTTGCACAGCGGCTTCTTTTTAGATTCAGGCTGATGGGAGAATTTGCAATCCTTCCCACGCGTGCACTTACCAAGCAAGTGAAAAGTACACAACAGGTTGCCTTCCTTATCAACTTTCTTGGCATGCCGCCCCGTGTCCGGAGGTGCGGAATTTGATCTCCCGCCATCCTTGCCTGGCTTTTTGGGTTTGTCACCTCCTTTACCTTTTCCTTTACCTTTCTTTCCAGGTTTCTTTTTAGCACCAGGCTGGATACCAGGAGCCGCGGGGGCAGTAGTCCTTGTGTCTTTGCCGATTGCTAAGCTCAACTCATGTTGTACTTGCTTTTTCCTTGCTCGGGCTAGACTTCGCTCGACGGAACCATACAGAAAACCATATGATCTATCGCCACCAGACCCTTCTTCAAGTCGATCATAGTGAGCGATATCCTCAGAAATTCCTCTCCATCCTTTGACCTGCTCATAGTACAAGAACTCGAGAGTCTCTTCATCAGGCTGTTTACGCATACCCTTTAAGACCATGTTCCAAGTGTTCTGGAATCCCTCCAGATTTCCGCCCTTGATGACCACTCTTTGTAGATCATTCAGGTTGAACACAGCCTCGGCATGACGACCCGACGAATAGTACTTGCAAATCATTCGCAACAACACCAACCCGGGTGCTGACTTTCCTTCCTTCAGGCAGTCCTCGACCTTTTGAGTAATCTGCCTTCCGAGCTCGCCAGTCGCAATTCGCTGCAACTGTGAAGATAGCTTACGGCTTAAAGTCGCAAACCTTTTAGGAACCTTGAAGAAGCTCTCCTCACTTAGGCTCTCGTCTTCAATCGTTCTCGCCCATTCCAACGCTTTGTCATCCGGACGGGCCGAGGTGGTGTTTATATTTTGAAACACCACATTTTTCCAGGCTCGAAAACCTGCAACGGTCGGGAGCTGCGGGCACTTAACCTCCTCAAGCTCTTTGTTTCGCCGACGACTCTTTCGAGAACGGGACGACTGACGCGAACGCGCGGACCCGAATGAGTCAGAGCTACTGCTCCCACCTCCGTCGTCACCACCACCGCCGCCGCCACCAGGGTCACCACCGCCACCACCGTCGCCACCACCCGAAGGCGGACGCAACGGAGGCAGACTAGTACTTCTGTGCCTACTAGAACCACCAGCATTAGGGGCAGGGTTGTTGCTACCAGAAGGTGGCCACCCGCTGTTTCCAGCTGAGCTAGCTGCACCACTAGGAGGGGCGCCGCCGGCCGTAGTAGGGGGACCAGACATAGTAGCATTAGGAATCGGCTCAGAAGTCTTGGTAGTAACCGCTACCGGAGCAAGCACCGTAGGCGCCTGAACCTCGGGAGCGACTGAGTGATGAATAAACGTCGGGGTGATAAGAGGTACCTTGTAATCCTCTCTAGCTGTAAGCTGAGGCGTATCAGACACCGGCGTGCCAATACTGAACGCTTCATGCGGAGGCCTCAGGCTACCGGCAGCGCTACCATCGGCAACACCGCGCTTGTAAGCCTCGGCTGCAGACCTAGACGCGTCAGACCTTATTTCATTAACTGCACGGTCGTACGTATCCCGATCTTGTTGCCTTTCCAGAGCGGCTTGATCCTTGAGCTCTTGCCTTTCACGATCAACCTTCGCAATAAGCGCCAGCTTTTCTTGCTCAGCCTGCACCTGAACTCGGCGAACAGCATCATCGATAGCAGCCTGTGCAACCATCTCGTGAGTAGCACGCTGCTCGATCAAAATTTGTTCATGTCGATGTTCGGCGTGTAGCATGACATTCTGTTCAATGGCAGCATTGACCTCAACATTGACATCATTGTTCTGTTGGTATACCACATTAGTAACATTCGTAACATTAGGGCCTCTCGACTCGGGTTGTCCATAGGTGTGAAAGTAGGGTGATTCCGGCGTCACCACCTGGCTCCCAGTTCCGCTGTTTCCAGCTGGATACTGATCCTGAACTAGAGAGTCATTCAACCTACTCACATTATAACGAACTAAATCCTGCTGAGATGAAGAATCAACAAACAAAGAATTCTCATCTAGAGGACCGAGCCTCACTGGGCTGGCAGGAGTAACAGACCTAGCGTCTGATTTGTGAGACGTGGATAACTGATCCTCGAACTCAGCTTCGGCCAGACGGGCCTCAGCTTCTTGACGTTTGGATTCGGCCAGCTCACGCTGGGCTTTCAACAAAGCTCTTCTCCTACGTACCTCTGAATTAGACGAATTAACAGATTCGCACCTACTCCTAGAATCGCTAGTGACGGTAACGACATCGGTCTGCGGACCAGACGTCTGCACGTAACTACCTAGGGTAGAATACTCCTGATGCTGGCTACTTCCGACCAGCACAGCAGGAGCTGCAACAACAACATCATTCTTGGCTGCTTTCAAAGGTGGTTGGGGAGCATGAATTGATCCTGACGAAGTAGTGACATTCAACGAAGATCCTGCCATCGAGTCGCCAGGAGAAAATCCAGTATGCTGAGCCATTGCTAAGTCCTACCTACCAGTATTCAAGAGAATACGGCTGATAACCTGTAGACAGGTTCTAATCCTGCTATCCCGCCAGTCAAAACCCCCTTCCTTTGGACGGTGGAATGACCAGGCGGTCGGTATCTTAGATCCAATTGGATCCAAGACGGAGGGCCAAATAACGGGACCAACTTGGAACGAATTTGGCAACTGAAAAACGAAACCCTGTTACTACCTGTAAGGGTTCACACAGCTGTTTTTATCACTGAGTAGTTGCCTGAGCCAACATTGGTAATCATATCACAAACAAGTACTAAAGAAGCACTTAACTAGACCAAGAAACGAGGATTTTCTTCACCCCCCTGCTTCTGTGTATGCAGTTATCCCATGATACTACAACAAAAGGTCTTACGCGTGACTAGAAAAATAAGCTCAGGCGGAATTTATTCCGTTACTATCGGGCTGCTTACCGCAGCAACAAGCACCATCCAATAGACTGCGATTACATTTCGCAAGTCCAGCCTTTCGGCCTGAATGATGCAAAAGTAAACTTGTAGTTGAAGCGACATGCCTCATTAATAATCGGACCAGCCAAAAGAAGAATGACTGATCCGCCCTTTCGGGCTGAATCATGTTCGACACAGCGGTAGCTGCAATCACAACTACGCAAAAGGGTAACAAAAAGCAAAAACAAGCTTACTACCACAGTGGCTGCAGGGATGCCTGCAGCACGTCGCCGAACATGTAGAAGTCACCGACGAAGATCGCGCTCCTTGGGGTAATTTTCGTCCTCAGCCTGCACGTAAGTAATGAAACCGGTACGTTCATCAACATTCTTGTAGTACAGAAGCCGAGGTACACCTTTTCGATCCATGTCAGCGCGGTAAACAGGGTCTTCGTCGTACCTCTGCACGTGTCCATGAGGATGGCCGTTCTGAATCGCACGCTTGTGGTAGTTCTTAACATGCGAGTTCGCCAGCGGATCAAAAGAGCGTTTCCCGCGTTTCTCGCGTTGCGGCTTCTCGGTGTGGAGGTATTTACGCCTGTTCGCCTCCTTCTGATCCCCGCGCGTCGTACGAATAACGTCAAGCCCACCCTGGAGGGTAATTGGGCAACGACAGTAGTCGTTTGTGCAGAAGTCGAACCCATAAGGGCTCGACCTCCCGCACTCTGCGCACCAAGTGTTACGCAGGTGTATGTTGTACGAGCCGGTGAGTCCGGCCGGGTCCGACGCGTATTTCCCTACGAACAGCGTGCAGCTGTTAGACAGGTCAATAACACGGTCGAGACAGTCGACCGGGATTTCCTCGTCTGTAAGATAGTGCCCCGCGATGGTCTGGAAGAGCTGCGCATTGCTCCGCATAAGGTGCTGCCCCAAGCGGTAGCCGTTCATGTGTATGACGACTTCGCTCTTTTGCCTGATGCCTGGCAGCTTGGCCCTCTTGTGGCCAAATGAGATCGGACGATGATCTCCGAAGTGCAATGCGCGGGCGTTTCCACCTCGCTTACTCCCACCAGGGATGAGCCCCTGCGTAAAGATGCCCTGTAGGCTACGCCAGTAGGTGTGGTGAAACAGCGACGGTACGTGATCGAGGTCCACGACTGCGTGGCCCATATCGGCCAG
>NYWD01000053.1 GCA_002684855.1 Planctomycetaceae bacterium
GGAGATCCCGAAGGCGATCTCCGAAGTCGAAGCGGGGCTGCTGTCGCTCGAATCCCGATCCGGACTCACGCCCTATGAACGGGTGCTTCGACGGAAGTATCGCAGCCAGTTGCGGGCGCTCGAGACCGAACGCCGGTACTACAACGATTCGGACGACGTGCTGCGCATCGAGCGACGCGCGCGAATCCAGCTCGCGGCTCGCGCCGACCGGACCCTCGATGCGTGGATGGCGAGGGTGTCGACGCGGCGGATCCGCGACGCGGAGGCGACCCGGGCCGAAGCCGCCGCGATGGCGGCGGCCCAGGAATCGCCGATCACGCGGGCGGCCGCGATCGAGAACGAGCGAATGGCCGTCAGGCTGGGCGCGGTCGTCGCGGCAAGGGATTCGAGCCTCGCCGAACTGGACAGGCAGGAGGAACTGCTCGATCGGCTCAAGACGCGGGTGGACAACGACGACGCGAAGTTTCGAGGACGGGTGACGCCCGAGGTCGCCCAGCTCCTGCGGAAGCGGCAGTCCGAATTCCCCGACGAAGGTGAATTGCGGCGTCGGGTCCAGGAGCTGAAGGTCTCGCTCGCGACGCTCGACCTCGACCGGGTCCTCCTTCTGGACGGGCTCGACGCCCTCGCGGATCCCCAGCGGGTCGCGCGGTCGGTGGCGATGGCGGAGGGGCTCGAGGGACCGGCCGCGGAGCCGGTGGTTCGTGAGCTGGTTCGAATCTACGAGGCGAGGCTCGACCGCTACGGCCAGCCGTTGCTCGCCGCGGTCACCGAGGAGATCCAGACGCTGGAGGCGTTGGTCGACGTGGATCTCGCCCTCGCGAAGTTGAGCGAACGCTATCGGGACCTCGTCCTGCGGGAGACGCTCTGGATCCGGGACGCGCGGGCGTTCCAGCCGGGATTCACCGGCCGGACCATCGAGGAGATCGCCGAACTGTTCGCCCCTTCGCAGTGGATCGGCGTGTCCATCGCGGTGGGGGAATCCGCGATCCAGAAGCCCGTCGTCGTTCTCCTCGCGGTGGGTTTCCCGCTCGGCATGTTCCTGCTCCGGCGTCGAATCGGCGCTCGAATCGTGCTGGCGGGGGTCCGGGTCGCGCGGCCAGCCACCGATCGATATCGAGAGACCCTGCTCTGTCTCCTGTTCGCCCTCCTGCACGGTGCGGCCTGGGCGGTTCCGTGCGTCGTGTTCGGGGAGCTGCTCGGGAAGGCGGGCATCGGCAGCGACTTCGCGACGATCACGGGTCGGAACCTCGCGATGGCGGGGTGGTACCTCTTCTGGCTCGGCTCGGTCCGATCGATCGTGCGGACCGATGGGCTCGCCGAGCGTCACTTCGGCTGGTCGCAGGCGTCGATGCGGACGATCCGAATCGCCACGATCCCTCTCCTCGTCAGCGTTCCGATCGGTTTCCTCGACCGAATGTGCGATCCCGGAGCGCTCGAGCTTCCCGATGCGGGCCGCCTGTTCTACGGACTTCTTCCGGTCTGCTTCTCGATCGCCGCGTTCATCCTGCTCAACCCGTTGCGGGGCCTGCCTGCCAGCGTCGTCGAGGCGCGGCCGGAGGCCCGTCTCGCCAGGGCCTCGTGGCTCCCGGTGGCGATCGTGGTCGGGGCCCTCCTCGTCGTCGGATTCCTCTCGGTCGCCGGCTGGTATTCGACCGTGCTCCTGCTGCAGCGGACGGTGATCCAGAGCGTCATGTTCCTGTCCGTCCTGCTGATCGCACGGGAACTCCTGCTGCGTCTGCTGGCCAGTCGCCAGCGAACCCAGGAGCTGCTCCTTCGGCGACAGGAGGCCGAGGGCGAGGACATCAGCGAGGAGGAGGGCCACCTGGAGATCCTGAGCGGCCAGACCCAGGGCGCCATCGGTTTCACGATCTTCGTGCTGCTCGCGAGCGGCCTGTGGTTCCTGTGGTCGCCGCTGCTTCCCGCGCTCCAGTTCGGTGAAGGCGTCGTGCTCTGGAGCCAGACGGTGGAGACGCTGGTCGCCAACGAGGATGGAACCCTCGTGCAGGCGACGATGGCCGAGCCGATCACCCTGCGGGATCTCTTCGCGGCCTTCTTCACGATCGGAGTGGCCGTGTACGCCGCCCGGCACATCCCGTACCTGATCGGACTGCTGTTGCTCGATCGATTCCGGGTCGGCGTCGGAAACCGGTACGCGGCGGTGCAGATCCTGCGGTGGGCGATCGGCATCGGCGGAATCTCGGCCGGCATCGCGATGGTGGGCGTGACCTGGGACAGCGTCCAGTGGCTCGCGGCCGGTTTCACGGTCGGCCTCGGTTTCGGGCTCCAGGAGATCTTCGCGAACTTCATCTCCGGGATCATCATCCTGTTCGAACAGCCGGTCCGGGTCGGGGACATGGTCACCGTCGGTGGCACGACCGGTCGGATCACGACCGTCCGGATGCGCTCGACGGCGATCACCGACTGGGACAACAAGGTCCTGCTGGTCCCGAACAAGTCGCTGATCACCCAGGAGGTGATCAACTGGTCGCAGGGCGAGACCAGCATCCGGGTGGTCCTCTCGGTCGGCGTGTCCTACGGGGAAGACCCCGAGGAGGTGGCGGCGATCCTGCTGGAGGCCGGGCGTTCGGCCCCGCACGTGCTGGATGACCCCGCCCCGAGCGTGAACTTCTCCGGATTCGGTGACAGTTCGATGAACTTCGACCTGCGTGTCTTCATCGCCACCACCGAGTCGCTCGTGGAGACGCGGACGCGGATCAACACCGACGTGAAGCGGCGGTTCGACGAGGCCGGGGTCACGATCCCGTTCCCGCAACGGGACATCCGGGTCACGATGATCGGCGACGCGTCCGTCGATCCCGCGAAGGGCGGGTCCGGTGGCGAGCGCCCGGAACCTCCGGCCGGTGTCGAGTCGTGACCGGTCCCAACCGGATCGCGAAGCGCCTGCGACCGTTCGGCACCTCCATCTTCGCGGAGATGTCCGCGCTCTCCTCCCGGCACGACGCGGTGAATCTCGGCCAGGGATTCCCTGATTTCGACGGGCCCGCGGAGGTCCTCGAATCCGCGGCTCGCGCGGTCCGCGACGGTCCGAACCAGTACGCCCCGCTCGCGGGACTTCCGATCCTGAGGCGTGCGATCGCGGACTGGTTCGACCGTCGATACGGTCTTTCGGTCGATCCGGACCGCGAGGTGACGGTGACGAGCGGATGCACGGGCGCGATCGCCGATGCGATGCTCGGGCTGCTCGAGCCCGGAGACGAGGTGGTGCTCGTGGAGCCCTGGTACGACTGCTATCCCGCCGCGGTCGCGATGGCGGGCGGGCGTTGCCGGTACGTGACGCCCGTCGCACCCGGCTATCGCCTCGAAGCGGCGATGCTGGAGGCGGTGGTGACGCCGCGGACCAGGGTGCTGGTGGTCAATTCCCCGCACAATCCGACGGGCCGGGTGCTCGACGAGGCGGAGTGGGACGCCATCGAGGCGTTCTGTCTGCGACACGACGTGATCCTCATCAGCGACGAGGTGTACGAGACGCTGACCTTCGAACGACCGCACCAGCCGGCGTGGACCCGGCCCGGGCTTCGGTCGCGGGCGATCATCGCCTCCGGTGTCGGGAAGTCCTTTTCCCTGACCGGATGGAAGGTGGGTTGGACGGTGGCGTCACCAGCGCTGACCGAGGCGATCCAGGCGGCGCACCAGTTCACCATCTTCAGCGTGGCGACCCCGCTGCAGGTGGGGACCGCCACGGCCCTCGGTCTGCCCGACGCCTACTTCGACGATTTCATCGCCGACTACCGAACGCGACGCGACCAGCTCGTCGACGGGCTCCGTTCGGTGGGCCTCGAACCGATCGTTCCGGAGGGGACCTACTTCACGCTCGTGGAGACGGCGCCACTCGGCATCGACGACGACCGCGCATTCTGCGAACGCCTGGTGCGCGAGCTTGGCGTCGCCGCGATCCCCACCTCGTCCTTCAACGCCGAAGGCCGGAGCGGTCCGATCCGATTCGCGTTCTGCAAGCAGCGGGAGGTGCTGGCCGCCGCGATCGATCGGCTCCGCGGCGTCGGGAGCCTGCTCCGATGAACGGGTCGGTCCTGGTCACCGCCGACTGGGCGGTGATCGCGGGTTACCTCGGGCTGGTGCTGGCCATCGGGATCTTCTTCGCTCGACGTGGATCGTCCAACACCGGCGGATACTTCCTCGCCGGGCGCTCGCTTCCCTGGTGGGTGGCGGGGACCTCGATCGTCGCCACGACCTTCTCCAGCGACACGCCGCTCCAGGTGGTCTCGCTGGTTCGCCAGGGCGGGATCGGCGAGAACTGGTGGTGGTGGTCGATGGCGGCGGGCCATGCGGCGGGGGTGTTCCTGTTCGCACCGCTCTGGCGTCGGAGTTCGCTGCTGACCGACGTCGAGTTCATCGCGGCGCGATACGAGGGTCGGTCCGCACGCGTGCTGCGAGTGGTCGAGGGCCTCTGGCAGGGCCTGCTGGTCAACGGAGTGGTGCTGGCGTCGGTGACCATCGGGATGGCCACGATCGCACGGGTGATGCTGGGCATCCCCGAAGACGCCGTGATCGGCGTGGCGGGTTTCCGGATCGACGCGGCGACCGGACTGGTCGCCGCCCTCTCGATCGCGACGCTCGGATATTCCATGCTTTCCGGGCTCTACGGGGTCGCGTGGTCCGACGTGCCCCAGTTCCTGCTCGCGATGGTGGGTTCCGTGATCCTCGCCTTCGCGGTGGTGGCCGACCTCGGCGGAATGGATGCGATGCTGGAACGGCTCGACGCGACGCCGTGGTCACCCGAGCACGCGACGGATCTCGCGCCGTCGACGGCCGATGGTGCCGCGATGGCGACCGCGATCGCGTTCTTCACGCTGAACTGGTGGTCGCGGGTTCCGGGCCACGGCGCGCTCGCCCAGCGACTGCTCGCCACGAGATCCCCCCGCGACGGCGCGCTCGCCCTGGCGTGGTTCACCATCGCCCACTACGTGCTGAGGCCCTGGCCGTGGATCATCGTCGCGCTCGCATCGATCGTGCTCGTGCCCACGACCCTGGATCCGGTGGACGGGAACTGGGTCGCATCCATCTCCGACAAGGACGCCTTTCCGTGGATGATTCGAAACCACCTCGGCCCCGGCCTGCGAGGCCTGCTCGTCGTGGCGATGCTGGGGGCGTTCATGAGCACCGTCGACACCCACGTGAACCTGTCCTCGGCCTACCTCCTGAACGACGTGCTCCGGCCGATTCATCGCATGGTGCGTCGGGAGGCCGAGCCGCCGCCGGGTTCGGGGGACCGCGGTGATGCGGGGGAGGTGTGGAAGGCGCGGCTGCTCGCCCTCCCGGTTCTGGCACTGGTCCTCCTGGTGGCGAGCGGATTCGACGACATCATCAAGCTCTACAAGTATCTCGGGGTGATCGCGGCGGGGACGGCTCCGGTCCTGATCCTCCGGTGGTACTGGTGGCGGACGACCGCATGGAGCGAGATCGCGGCGATGGGTGCATCGCTGGTCTTCGGGAATCTGCTGGTCCGGTTCGGCCCGCTGGCGGTGCCCGTGGACGGGCCCGACGACCTCTTCGGGCCGCGCCTGCTGGCGGTCACGCTAGTCGCGGCCGCGGCGTGGATCCCCGCCACGATGCTCAGTCGCCCGACGAGCGACGAGCGGCTCGTCCGATTTCTCGGTGACGTCCGTCCGGGCGGCCCCGGTTGGCGGGGGTTCGCCCGCCGAGTCGGGGAACCGCGACCCTCGGGGGTGCTCGAGCCGATCCTCTGGGCCGGGATCGGCACGGCTGGCATCTGGATGGCGATCGTCGGAATCGGCTGGTTGCTCCTCGGGAGGCCCCTCGACGGGCTCTTGATGGTGCTGGGAGCGGGGGTGCTCGGGATTCCGACCATCCGGAGCGCTGCGAGGCTGGGTGGTCGCTGACTTGATCGAGCGACGATCCCTGTTATCCTCTCCGATTCTCCACGGGCGGCGTCGTGACGTCACCCGGCCCGAAAACCGTCCTCACGGACCCGGAGCTTGACCGTGTACGCAATCATCGAAGACAGCGGAACCCAGATCATGGTGCGTCCCGGGGACGTCATCGAGATCGATCCCCGCACCGATGGCAGCGAGCCCAAGGGCGAACTCGTGTTCGACCGGGTCCTGACGGTGAGCGACGAGGACGGCAAGGGTGGAACGGTCGGCACTCCCTATCTGGAGGGTGCTTCGGTCTCCGCAGAGATCCTCGGCGAGAAGAAGGGCGAGAAGCTGGTCTCCGTGCGATACAAGCGTCGCAAGGGCATGCGTCGGAAGATGGGACACCGGCAGCAGTACCTGACCGTGAAGATCGGCGACATCTCGGCGGGCTGACGCGTCGAGTTCGCCAGGCTGAATCATGACACCCGTCGGCCGCCGGCCGGCGGGTGTTTCGTTCCCGGGTCGACGTGGACGTGACCGGCGACCGGTCTCAGACCCGCCCGATCATCCGTCGGACCGCGTCGATCGACTCGGGTTCGCCGGTCCTCGCGGAAAGCATGGCCGCCTCGCAGGTCGCGAGCAGATCGACCGTCGTTTCGCTCGAGCGGCCCTTTTCGACGCCTGCCCGGATCCTGACCTGCGCCCGGATCGACGCCGCCAGCTCCGTGGTGAAATCGACTTCGCCGCCCTCCGGCGACGATTCCCGATCGATGGATTCCCCGCCGGGGCCCGCCCAGTCGAGCCTGCCGTCGTTGGATTGAAGGCGTCCGCTCGGTCCGAACAAGGTGACCACCCGCGCATGACGACCGACCTCGGTGCCGGCGGTCACCGAGGCCGCACGTCCGTCGGCGAACCGCGCCGTCGCGAGGATCCGGGTCGGACCGGTCGACGGCGTCGCCACGGGCCGCGCCGCCGCCGCGTCCACGTGCGTCGGGATGCCGAACCAGATGGACAGCAGATCGAACGCATCGAAGAGTCTTCCGGTGATGGCCGCTTCACGCTCGGGTCCCGAGCACTCGATGGTCGCGGCGGTCGGGCTTTCGAAGGCCGTGGCGGCATCGATCAGTCGCCGCCCGGCGGGAAGATCCCGAAAGCACGGGACGGGAGTGGGCAGGTTGGCCGAGCCGAGGAGTTCCGCGGACTCCTCGATCGAGGCGGGACGCGGGGCGAGGGTGAGGAGCGGTCGACGGGCCCGTTCGGCCTCCGCGATCATGGAGGCCAGGACCTCCGTCGGCATCACCCGGTCCGGATCCGCGATCAGGGTTGCATCGGCGTCCGCGAGCGCAAGTCCTCGAGGATCGTCGTGATACGGTACGTCGAATCGGGTGGCCTCGTCTCGTACGGAGGCCGCCTCGCCGCCGATCGCGGCCGGCTCCAGGGGGCCGTCGTCGAACATCGCGCGGAGGATGCTCGCCTGCCGTTCTCCGGCCCACACCGCCACTCGTTCCCGGTTCCCGTCCACCATGGCCGGATGCTAGCGGGTGCCTCTCGACTGGGGGGGATTCGGGGCGGAACGGTGGTAGACTGGACTCGGCGAACGGGCGATCGCGTCGGTGAAACGGCGAGGAAAGTCCGAGCACGACAGGACAACGGTGGTGGGTAACACCCACCGGCCCGTGGGCTGCGGGTCAGGGAAAGTGCCACAGAAAAGAAACCGCCGATGCGATCTCGATCGCAGGCAAGGGTGAAAAGGTGTGGTAAGAGCACACCGCCCGTTCCGGTGACGGACGGGGCACGGCAAACCCCACCGCGTGCAAGCGCAAGCAGCTTCGATCGGGGAACGGTCGGCGACGATCGTCCCCCGGATCCGTGGTCCGCGGATTGGAGCGGGTGGCGTGCTGGAGGGTGCCGGCGACGGTGCTCCCAGAGAAATGATCGCCGCGGCGGCCTCGATCGGGGGTCGTTCGACGGAACTCGGCTTACAGTTCGTCCCAGCCCGACCCGCCCCGGTCTCGTTCTCGAGATCGGGGCGTTTTTCCAGCTCGGCACACGCGGGGAATCATGATTTCTGGTCTTCCAGTGCGGATTTGGTCGAACCTCTCGCATGGGTGTGGCGTAAGTATGAGTTTGGTCGTACTTTGCGCCAAGATGTTGTGGTGTCAGGATGGTTCGACCACCACCCCTTGTTTTTCGAAATGAATCGGAAGGTTCTTGCCTTTGGAGTCGCGCTCGCGACAATGGCGAGAACGATTCGGGAGTCCGATTCGTGAACAACACAAGAGGCCCGTGACCGGTTTGGCCGATTCGGCCGGACCAAGCGTCGGGGGTCGCTTGACAGAGACGAGACGTAGTTCGGAGTTTGTGTTCGTTCCGCCAGTGGGGTGCCGGCGGATGAGGCTCGAGTCGTTCGAGGTGGCTGTCTTTTTCGCCGCTTCGGGAGGCGTGAGGCTCGAAAAGGTCGTGCGAGCGTGCGTGGCGTCGCCGCGGCGCCTGCCCCGACCGAAGAACGAGTGGGCTTCCTCCCGCTCGACGCGTGGTGACCGAGTGGGCGACATGGATCGTTCCGCACGCTTGGTGGCCGAGATGATGCCGAAGGCGTGCGGATCACGCCCGAGGCACGACCGGTGAAACAGGGCTCGACCGACGAGCCGGGAAGGATCCATCACCCATGTCGATCGCATCAAGCAAGACGACTTCACTCCAGGCCTACACCATGCTGGTCTATCGCAAGCCGCTCCATCCCGAGTTCTTCGGGATCGAAGGGCGGAAGCGGATCCAGCAGGATGAATTCGAGTTCGAGGGCTGGATCTTCCCAGGAGGGCAGCTCTCGCGATTCCAGTCGGGGAGCGTCACGATCTGCGAGGTCGTCACCGATCAGGTCGAGAGTCTTCCGGAGAAGGGCCTCGTCGCGAACCTGCCGTGCGCCGGTGAGCGGGACTTCGAGAACACCTTCGGCGACGCGGTCACCTACATGACCACCATGCAGACGGAGACCCTGTCGGATCATCTCTACGAGTCGACCTACCGGGAGATGACGCAGCACGCCCGAGAATCGAACTCCCTCGTCGTGCAATCGGACGGCGCCTCCCGTCCGGAGATGTCCGTGCTCGACATCCAGCGATACCGAACCGAGGTCCACGTCCAGGGGTACCACCTCCGCGCCGACTGCGGGCTCGTCCTGCGGACCCAGTCCATGTTCCGGCTCGGCGTCGACGAAGAGGAGGATTGACGCCCTCGTCGCCATTCCGAACGACCGCACGCGGCGGCGCCGTCCTTCGGGAGGCGCCGCCGCGTTCCATTCGGCGACCTTCGTCTTCGACGGCCTTCGCTAGGATGCGGTCATGACGAGCTCGGATCCCATGCTCGATCGCGCGGTTCGCGCGATGGTCGAAACCGATCTCCTGCTCGGCGTCGGACAGGTTCCGCTGGCGGACGACGGGGCGGCCGTCACGGGAGGATCCGGGTCCGGCCCGGCGGACGCCGCCGGAGATGACGAGTCGTTCGCGGTGTCTTCCTCGGCGGCGGACGCGGCCGGGATGGAACCTTCGAATCCGGCGGCGGCGATCATCGGCGTGGGAACGCCGGCCGTTCCGGCCGAAGCGCTTCTGGGCGAATCGATCGGCGAGCGGCTCCAGGACCTCGCCACGCGTCACGCGGCTTCGTGCGAACACTGCACCGCATCGACGACCCACCGCAACATCGTCTTCGGGGAGGGTGATCCCGACGCCTCGCTGATGTTCATCGGCGAGGCGCCCGGTGAACGCGAGGACCGGACGGGTCGGCCCTTCGTCGGTCCCGCGGGGGAGAAGCTCGACCAGATGATCGCGGCGATGGGGTTCTCCCGGGACTCTGTGTACATCGCGAACGTCCTGAAGACCCGCCCGCAGGACAATCGGACGCCGAGACCGGACGAGGCCGAACGCTGTGGTCGATGGCTCGCCTCGCAGATCCAGTTGATCAGGCCGCGGGTCCTCGTCGCCCTCGGTGGGCCGGCCGCGAAGTTGCTCCTCGGGACCGAGACCGGGATCACCCGCCTCCGTGGCGTGTGGGGTCGATACGACGTGGATGATCTGCGAATCCCCGTGATGCCGACGTTCCATCCCGCCTACGTCCTGCGCCAGTACACCGCGGACGTGCGGGCGGCGGTCTGGAACGATCTGCAGCTGGCTCGGGACATGATTCGCGGCGCCGAATGACGGCGTCCGCGGGGGCGGGCGATCCGACGCTTCAGCGATCGTCCCGCGAGTCGAGCACGATGGTGACCGGCCCGTCGTTGAGCAGCCGGACCTCCATGCTCGCACCGAAGCGTCCGTTCTCCACGTGCAGGCCGTGTCGGGCGCGGAGGATCGATCCCACGCGTTCCACCGCCGGGGCTGCGATCTCGGGGGCCGCGGCAGCGATGAAACTCGGGCGATTCCCGCGCCGGCAGTCCGCCTGCAGGGTGAACTGGCTCACCAGGAGCACGTCGCCACCCGCGGCCTCGAGGTCGCGGTTCATCCGTCCCTGCTCGTCGGGGAAGATCCGGAGGCCGGCGATCTTCCTGGCCATCCACGCGCCGTCGTCGTCACCGTCCCCGTCCGCGACACCGAGCAGGACCAGGAGTCCGATCCCGATCTCCCCGATCACGCCGTCGCCGGCGACGCCGACGCTTGCGGAACGGACGCGTTGGATGACCGCTCGCATGGTGACGGATCCGGCCTCAGGAACCGAGGAAGGCCATGGAGGCGACCGAGACCATGTGATGACCGCGTTCGTCGGAGGCCTGCTTGTAGTCGATGAGTTCGACCGCGGAGGCGTTCGCGAGCGACTTCACCGCGTACATGTTTCCGACCGAGCACCAGCGGGTCTGGTTCTTGCACCATTCCATGGCCTCGAGGAATCCCTGGGCGTCGCTGTCCAGGAACTTCCCGAGGTGTTCTCGATCGTGGCGCTCGACCTCGACCCGTCGATCGTCGTCGACCGGCTTCGGTTCGCCGAACTGGGGACCCACGTGGGACAGGTCCGCGGAGGCGACGAAGTAGGTGAGTCCGCCGACCTCCTCGAGGACCGCGCCGAGGCCCTCGACGAATTCGGGGGTGGAGACCCGCTTGCCGTCGTCCTCGATCATCGGGACGAGCGGGTCGGGGATCAGGGCCGCGACCACCGGCACGTCGCCGAAGAGATGGGTGATGAAGGGAAGGTGGAATTCGATCGAGTGCTCGGGCACGAGGTCCAGTTCGTCCTTGAACAGTCGATCGCCGAGTCGTTCACGCAGTTTCGCGAGGACCTCCCGATCGGGCGACACCGGGCCGAGCGGCGTGTCGTGACCGAGCTCGGTCATCACCACGCCGTCGCCGGCACCGAAGTGATTGGTCCCGAGAATCACCACGCGGTCCGGCTTCGCCGCCCCGACCCAGGCCCGGTAGCCGCCGGCGTACACCTCGGCGCCACGGACGTAGTCGAGGTGCGGGACCACGAGGCCGATCACGGGCGCCTCGAACTCGGGGTCCTCGGCCTGCTCCATCCAGGTCTCGAGCATGCCGACCGCGAGCGATCGTCCCCACTCCCGTTGGGCGGTCTCGTCCTCCGGCGGCTTCTCGTCGCCTCGAGCCTGGGCGGCGAGTTGGACCAGTGATCCGGAGGCCTGCAGCGGGAGCATGCCACGCTCGTGCAGCGTCTCCGAGAGCTTCTGCTCGTATTCCTCGTGCTTGGGGCCCCAGAGCAGGCCGAACTGGTCCATCTGGGTCGCGAGCGCCTCGACCTGCGATCGGGCCTCCTTGACGACCGCGGCCCGGTCGGGCGTCTCCGCCGCGACCAGCCGTTCGGCGATCGCGGTGGTGTCGAGCTCGCCCTCGAAGAGCTGGATGACCGGGAGGGCCTGCGGCTGGACGACCATGGTCTGCTGGATCAGCATCGACGGATCGCGGAGTGCCACGAACTGCTTGCCGTCCTTCTGGACGGGCATGGGCTGCATGGGGCGTGCGTGGGGTTTCAGGACGTGGGAGGGGGTCGGTGTGGCTTCTTCGCTCATGATTCGGGGAGTGTAGCCAACCCGGAGGTCGGCTCCCGGAGCCTGAAGGGTGAAAACTGGCTCGAAGGGGGCGAATGGCGGTACAATCTTCGATCCTCGTCGTTCGTTCCCGGACTTGCCGGATCGATGGTGACAGGGACCCGGGCCGAGTCGTGGACTTTGCTCGATCTGGAAACCTCCTCGGCCGATGGTGAGCGGGCCAGAGCGGTTTTCGGCGTTCTTTGCGTGTTCGACCGAACCTTCGACGGGTTCGATGCGATTGACTGATATGGGGCGGATGCCAATCCGTCTCCCGTCCCGGACCGATTCCGTCCGATGACATCCGACTCTGATCTTCCCCAGCGAGGCTCCAAGATGAAGACCACCGATTTTCGTGCCGCTCGACTGATCAAGACCATCGCCCCGGCGACGCTCGTGCTCGCACTGGCGGCATGCGATTCCGGTGGAGGCGACCCGGCGGAGACCCAGGCGTCCGCGACGCCCCCGGTCGAGACGACGGCTCCGGTCGAGACGACTCCCGCGGTCGGTCCCACGAAGATCTCCAAGGACACGCTCCCCGAGAAGCGGAAGACGCTTCCCGCCGCGCCCAGCAGTCTCACCACGGCACCGACCACGGCCGCGAAGGCGCCGGTCCGGCCGGGAATGAACGACATCGCCGCGCCGCTCGACATCGCCTTCGATCCGCCGAAGCTTGCGCTCGGCATCATGCAGCCCGGCGTCCCGAAGACGGGCATCATCAAGATGACCAACAACGGGGACGCCCCGGTCCAGATCAAGAAGGCGGTCGCCAGCTGCGGCTGCACGACGCCCAACTGGCCGAAGGGGCCGATCGCCCCCGGCGAGACCGCCGAGATCGAGATCACGCTCAAGCCTTCGACCAAGCAGGGGCTCAAGCTCAGCAAGCGGGTCACGCTCCAGATGGTGAGCGGATCGCCGCAGGTCCTCACCGTCGAGGGTGAGGTCGGCGTCTTCGTCAGCATCGAGCCCTCCTTCCTCGACGCCGGCAAGCAGACCGAGTCCGACCAGCAGTCCGTCAAGCTCCTCGCGGTCGACAAGGTCCCGTTCGCGGTGATCTCCGCCGACCCCGCCGTTCTTTCCGGCGTCGGAGGCGAGAAGCAGCTTTCGCACGACCTGGCGATCGACTGGGAGGCGTGGGAGACCGGCGGCCGACGGCCGACCCTGAAGCTCATCACCGACCATCCCAACGCACCCGAACTCAGCGTCACCGTTCGTCGTTCGATCGTGCGTCAGAAGCCCGTTCCGCCGACGCCCGGCGGCAAGCCCGCCCGGCCGATGGGCGGCCGGCTCGTGAGTTCGGCGACGGCCGGTGACGTCGATGCGGTCAGGCTCGCCCTCGCGGCGGGGGAATCGGTCGGCCAGACCTCGACGGGCGGCATGTCCTCGCTCCACTGGGCGGCGAAGGAAGGCAACATGGAGATCATCTCGTCGCTGCTCGACGCCTCCGCCGACCCCAACCTGCCCAACAAGGCCGGCAAGACGTCGGTGGCGATGGCGGCCGAAAGCGGGCAGCTNGAGGCNCTCGAGATGCTGGTGAACAAGGGCGGCGACATCGATCACGTCGACGACATCGGCGGCACGCCCTTGCTCTGGGCCGTGGCGCTCTCCAAGAACCCCGAGACCGCGCGGTACCTGGTGGACGCCGGCGCGTCGGTCAACGTCGTCGACAAGAGCGGCATGACCCCCCTCATCTGGGCTGCGGGCATCGGGCAGCCGGAGGCCGTCGCGATCCTCGTCGACAACGGCGCCGAGGTCGACGTGGTGGAGATCCACACGAAGGAATCGGCGCTGATGCGGGCCGCCCGGATCGGCAACGCCGGAAATCTCCGGATCCTGCTGGATGCCGATGCGGACATGGAATTGAAGAACATGCTCGGTCAGACCGCGATGGTGATCGCGGCCGCCCAGGGCCGGCTCGAGAAGGTCAAGATGCTCGGCGAGGCCGGAGCGGACCTCTCCGTCCGGGACCTTCGAGGCTGGACCGTCCTCGATCACGCCCGCGCCCGGACCGACGGGGAGCGGGTCGAGGTCATCGAGTACCTCGAGGCGGCCGTCCCCGACGAAGTGCGGGATGCGAAGCCCGTCGTCGGGGGCTGACCGACCGATCCTCGGCAGATTCGATCGAAGCCGTCCGCCGACCCCGGCGGACGGCTTCTTCCTTTCCGGCATCTTCCCGGTCGCCGGGATCGGCCGTTGGACCGATCGGTTCGCGATCCTATGATGGCGTGCTCGCCCCGGACGTCGGTCCGGGCGTCCATCGTCAAGGGCTTCTCGCCCCCGGGATCGCATGTCATGACCACCACCTCGACCGCCCCTTACGAACGCCTCCTCGAGATCCTGAACGAGGGCGCGGTGCTCGGTTCGATCGGCGGCCTGATCGGCTGGGACCAGGAGACCATGATGCCGGCGGGCGGCGCAACGCATCGGGCGAAGCAGCTCTCCCTGCTCGCCCGGCTCCGGCATGAGCGGATGACCTCCCCGGAGGTGGCCGAACTCCTCGCCGCCTGCGAGTCGGAGCTGGACCTCGACGCGGACACCGAAGCGGCCGCCAACGTTCGAAACATCCGCCATGACCATGATCGCGCGGTCCGGCTTCCGGCGTCGCTCGTGCAGGAGGATGCGGAGACCGCGAGCGCCGCCCAGCACGAATGGGCGGAGGCGCGGAAGGACGACGACTTCAAGCGGTTCCTTCCCTGGCTCGAGAAGACCGTCGACATCTGCCGCCGGAAGGCGGAATGCTACGGCTGGGCCGACGGCGGCGAACCGTGGGATGCCCTGGCCGAGGACTACGAGCCGGGATGCACCGCGGCGGGGGTGGCCGAGGTCTTCGGGCCGCTTCGGGATCGACTGCGCGATCTCATCGCGGAGATCGTGGCGTCCGGTCGGACTCCGGACGGGCGACTCGACGAGATCAGGCTCCCGAAGGACGAGCAGATGGGGTTCTGCCTCGACGTCGCGGAGCGTCTCGGCTTCGATCGGGCCCGAGGCCGACTCGACGTGTCGACGCATCCGTTCTGCGGCGGCTCGCATTGCGACGACGTCAGGATGACGACACGCTTCCACGATGGGATGCTGACCGACGCGGTGAGTTCGACGATGCACGAGTCGGGGCACGCGATGTACGAGCAGGGCCTGCGCTACGAGGCCTTCGGCACGCCGTGCGGCACCAGCGTCTCGCTGGGCATCCACGAGAGCCAGAGTCGGATGTGGGAGAACCAGGTCGGCCGCAGCGAATCCTTCTGGCGGTTCGCGACGCCGCTCCTCGAACGTCACTTCGGTGCGGCGGTCGAGGGAATCGACGCACGTGCGGCGTTCGAATCGGCGAATCGCGTCGCCCCCGGTTTCATCCGGGTCGAGGCCGACGAAGCCACCTACAACATGCACGTCATGATCCGCTTCGAGCTCGAGCGGGCGATGTTGAAGGGCGACCTCGCGCCGGCCGACGTCCCGGACGCCTGGAACGCGGCCTATCGCGACTACCTCGGCCTCGAGGTCCCGGACGACCGTCGCGGCTGCCTCCAGGATGTCCACTGGTCGATGGGGGCCCTCGGCTACTTCCCGACCTACACCCTCGGGAACCTGTACTGCGCCCAGATCTTCGAGCATGCCTGCGAGGTGATGCCCGGCCTGGTGGACGGCTTCGCGGACGGTGAGTTCTCGGGGCTCCTCGACTGGCTCCGCGCGAACATCCACGTCCACGGGCGTCGGTATTCCCCCGCCCAGCTGTGCGAGCGGATCACCGGCCAGCCGCTTTCCGCGGACCCGTTGATGCGTTACCTGGAAGGGAAGTTCCGTCCGCTCTACGGAATCTGAGCGGCAGGCGATCGGTCCGCCGATCCCGTTACACTGGGGAGCTCGCCGCAGCGGCCGGGTCGTCCCGGCAGGAATCCCCATGTCAACGCCCAGCTCCATCCGGAACATCGCGATCATCGCGCACGTCGACCATGGCAAGACCACCCTGGTCGACGCCATCCTCGCCCAGTCCGGGACGATCCGGGAGTCCGCGGCCCGCGAGGACTGCATCCTCGATTCCAATCCGCTCGAGCGGGAGCGTGGAATCACGATCCTCTCGAAGAACTGCGCCGTCGACTGGGCCTTCGGGGACGGAGAGACGATTCGCGTCAACGTGATCGACACCCCGGGTCACGCCGACTTCGGAGGAGAGGTCGAGCGGGTCCTGATGATGGCCGACGGCGTGCTGCTGCTCGTCGATGCCGCGGAAGGGCCGATGCCGCAGACGAGGTTCGTGCTCGGGAAGGCCCTGGCGATCGGGCTCCGCCCGATCGTGGTGGTGAACAAGTGCGACAAGTCGGATGCCCGTTGCGACGAGGTCGTCGACGAGGTCTTCGACCTGCTCGTGGATCTCGGCGCCGACGACGAGGCGCTCGACTTCCCGGTCCTCTTCGCATCCGGCCGCGACGGCTGGGCCGGCGGCTCCCACGTGGATCCGGAGGCGAGGAACGATGGTGTGCGTCCGCTGCTCGAGACGATTCGCGAGCGTGTTCCTGCGCCGACCAGCGATCGGGAGGGCGGTCTCCAGATGCGGATCACCTCGCTGGACCGGAACGACTTCGTGGGTCGGATCGTCATCGGACGGGTCGCGCGGGGCGTGATCCGAGCCGGCGATCGGGTCTCGATCTGCACGGCGTCCGGTCCGACGCCCGCGAGGATCGGGCGGGTGCTCGCGTTCGAGGGGCTGGGGCGTCGCGAAGTCGAGATGGTCGCGGCCGGGGACCTCTGCGCGATCGAGGGACTCGAACTCGCGGCCATCGGCGACACCATCTCGGATCCGGAGCATCCGGAGCCGCTGCCGCGCGTCTCGGTCGACGAGCCCACCCTTCACATGGTGTTCCGGATCAACGACGGGCCGCTGGCGGGTCGCGACGGGAAGTACGTCACGACGCGCCAGATCCGCGATCGGCTCGATCGGGAGCTGGAGGCGAACGTCGCGTTGAAGGTCGAACCGGGGGAGGGGGCCGACAGCTTCCGGGTCTCCGGTCGTGGTCTCCTGCATCTCGGGATCCTGCTGGAACAGATGCGTCGGGAGGGGTACGAGGTCGTGGTCGGGAGACCGGAGGTCGTGCTCCGCTCGATCGACGGGGTGTCTCACGAACCATGGGAGCGGGTGAGCGTGGACGCTCCGCCGGACACGGTCGGGTCGGCGATCGAGATGATCGGGAGTCGTGGCGGGGAGATCCAGTCGATGGACACCGTCGGCAATCGCTCCCGCGTCGAGGGGCTCATTCCGAGCCGGGGCCTCATCGGACTGCGGACCCGGCTCCTGAACGCGAGCGGCGGGGAGGCGATCCTTCATCACACCTTCGAGGACTGGCGGCCGCTCGGGCCCGCGCGGCGGGAACGCGGCAACGGGGTGATGGTCTCCATGGAGACCGGAAGGGCGACTCCGTATTCCCTGCTGTCCCTCTCGGAGCGGGCCCTGATGTTCATCGAGCCCGGGGAGGACGTGTACGAGGGGATGATCGTGGGGGAGAACAGTCGGGACAACGACCTCGACGTGAATCCGGCGAAGGCGAAGGCCTTCTCGAACGTGCGGGAATCGACCAAGGAGGCGACGGTGGTCATGAAGGCCCCGCGGAGAATGACCCTCGAAATGGCGTTGGAGTACATCGCCGAGGACGAGGCGGTCGAAATCACGCCGAACGCGATCCGCATGCGGAAGCTCGTCCTGCGCGAGGTCGATCGCAAGCGGATGCAGCGGCATCGCCGTCAGCAGGCGGCGGATGCGGCGAGTCGGTAGGCTCGGGGCCGTCCGGACCTCGGAGCCCGCATGACCATCCTCGGCAGGCCAATCCTGGTGCAGAAGTTCGGTGGCTCGTCGCTGTCGGACACCGCCCGACTCGAGGTCTGCGCGGATCGCGTCGTCACGGCGATCGAGCGCGGATACCGGGTCGCGGTCGTCGTCTCGGCGATGGGTCGGGCCACGGATCGACTGCTCGATCTCGCCCGGTCGCTCGGCGGCGATCCGGACCCGCGGGCGCTGGACCTGCTGCTCGCGACGGGCGAGCTGGCGAGCACCGCGATGATGGCGATGGCGCTCGCCCAGCGCGACACGAGGGCCGTGCCGCTCGGGGGACGGGAGGCGGGGATCAGGACCGATCCCCATCACGGCCGCGCCCGGATCCTCGCCATCGATCCCACCCGCCTTTCGGACCTGATGTCGGAGGGCGTGGTGCCCGTCGTCGCGGGATTCCAGGGCGGGTCGTCGATCGGAGAGATCACGACGATCGGGCGGGGTGGTTCCGACACCACCGCGGTCGCCATCGCCGCGGCGCTGGATGCCGGCGCTTCCGGCGGCGGTTGCGAGATCCACACCGACGTCGACGGGATCCACACCGCGGACCCGCGGATCGTCGGCGAGGCGCGTCGGCTGGACGTGATCGGATCGGATGAGATGCTCGAGCTCGCGGCGGTCGGCGCGGGCGTGCTCCAGGAACGGGCGGTGGTCTTCGCCCGGCGATACGACGTACCGCTCCGCGTGCTGCACAGCCAGCAGGGGGGGCCGGGTACGGTGATTCTTCGGGAGGTCGACGGCATGGAACGGAACTCGGTGGTCGGATGTGCGTTGCGACGGGAACTCGGCCGGGTCGGGGTCTCGGGGCTTTCGGCGGGCGCCGGTCCGCAGTCCGCGATCTTCTCCGCGCTGGCCGGAGCGGGCGTCATGGTCGACGACATCGTCCAGACCGCGGACGCGTCCTCGATCTCGCTCGCGTTCACCGTCGATCTCGCCGATCTGCCCACGGCGCGGGACACGGTCCGTTCCGTGGTCGACGGTTTTCCGCCGGAAGACGCGGACGCGGTCGGCATCGACGTGGAGATCGGTCTCGCGAAGGTCTCGGTGGTCGGTTCCGGCATGCGGAGCACGGTCGGGGTCGCCGGCCGGATGTTCGAGGCGCTGGCGGAGTCCGCGGTCCCGATCCTCAACATCACCACCAGCGAGATCCGGATCTCCTGCCTCGTCCCGCAGGATCGGTGCGAGATCGCCTTGAGCGCCGTCCACGAGGCGTTCGGTCTGGAAGCGGCGACCGAGGGCGGGCCCTCGCTCGGACTGGTCGGGCGCGACGACGCGCCGTCGACGGAATGAGGGGGGCCGACGGCCGACCGTGCCAGAGCGGCGAAGCGACCCCTCGCGACCTGGAGTGCGTGGTTTTACATAATACCGATTATCGGCGTTCCAATCCGGGGTCAGGGGCCAGGCGGGTCTTCGGCTCCGGATCCCGGCATGGCTGCGGCTGGGCGGGCCGGTCCGGCCTGCGGGTGTCAGGAGGCCGGCGTCCGTGTCGATCGGCTCGGATCGGCATCGGGTCGGACTGATCCACGCGGAAGCAAGGTAGTGTGGATGGTCGGGCCAGCGCGGTGCGGTTGGATGGCGGTTGCTGTCCTGCTGGGCCCGGGCGGCCCGGATGCGGTCGTCAGTCGCGGCGGCCGCGAGGACTGCATCGGTCTTCGGTTTCCGCGCCCTCGATCGCGTCCTCGATCACGGACTCGATTCCTCGGACCGCGACGTTCGCCCTGGCCGGCTCGAGTCGTTCGACGATGCGACGATGAAGTTCCGCCCGATCGGGCCCTCGACCCCCGGGGTGATCGGTTCGAACGTCGGTGTTCCACGGGTCGAGTCCGAGTGCCTCGGGCGGAACCAGCTCCGGGTAGCTCAACCGATCCGGGAGCCACGGCAGGCAGCCTGCGAGCAGCGATTCGGCGACCGCGATGCCGTAGAACTCGTGACGCGCGGTCGACAGCACCCAGTCCGCTCGTCGCAGCTGTTCGACGTACTCCCGCCGTGGCAGCCAGCCCGCGTGTTCGATCCGGTCGGCGTGGTCTTCGAGCATCTTCCGCATCGACTCCGGAATCCTCTGGAAAGGCTGGCCCAGGAGCAACCAGTGCAGTCGCGGCCCGCCATCGGCTTCGCGCCGTCTCGCGGTGCTCGCGATCCGGAGGAGCTCGTCGCAGCCCTTGTCGTGTTCCCACCGATGCGGCCACACGACCCGCACCGCGTCCGGATAATCACGAAGTGCGGTGTTATGTAAAATCGCCTCGGGCACGGGTTCGGCTTCGTCGGATCCTCGGGCCGCCGATCCGTCCGGTTGCCGCTCGTCGAGCGATTCGACCGGTGGTGGGATGATCACGCTCCGTCGTTCAAGCCGTTCCCGCCAATCCGGATCGAGTGGCTCCGGTGCATGTTCGAGCAGCGCCTCGATCCCATCGACGAAGGAGCTTCGGTTCCACGCCGAGTTCCAGATCACCCGATCGGCCGCCTCGATCGACGCGAGATTGGTGAAGGCGAGGTGCGTGTCTCGTTCTCGATCCCGTTCGCGGGTCTTCGGCGAGGCGGGATACGCGAGCTGGTTCTCGTGCATGTAGAGGACGTGAGGTCGTCCACGGAGTCGGGGCGGAAGGGTGGCCCGCAGATCCGAGAGCGAGAGCATGCTCGTGGCGAAGATCGCGTCCGCATCCGGGGACTCCCCCGCCGTCGCCCGGGTTCGCTCGTCGGCGGCGAACGCGAGTCCTGCCAGTCGGAGCCGCCATCGCGGCCCGCGACCGGGCATCGTTCGGAAGGTCCACTGGTGTGCGGCATGACGCTCGATCGCATGCCGGACCGCTCGATGCGAACCTCCGTCCCAGGGTTGGAAGGCCAGTACCCGTGTCGTCATCGCAGGAAGTCTACGAGTTCGTCGGTCGGATCGCGCCCGGGGTGCGAGGTTCTATACTGTTCGCATGGATCAACCCACGCCCGCGAGTCTGATGCCGCTCTGCTCCGTCTTCAGGCGGTTTCTGAGGAGCCGTGGCCTCAAGTACACCACGGAACGGGCGGACGTCCTCCAGTCCATCATCGATCACGGCGGCCCTTTCGAGGCCGAGGAGCTGCTTCTCGCGATGCTGCAACGAGGGCACCGCGTGTCGAAGGCGACGATCTATCGCACGCTTCGCCTGCTTCAGGAGGCGGGGATCATCACGCAGGCCCTGTTCGACTCCAAGCAGTCGCACTTCCAGCTGATCTACGGGAAGCAGCCCCAGGATGCGATGGTCTGTCTCCGGACCGGTCGCGCGATCGACTTCCAGAGTCCGGAACTCGTCGAGGTTCGCGATCGGATCTGCGCGGAGCTGGGCTGGAAGGCCGTCGGGCATCGCTTCCAGATCTTCGCGATGAGTCCCGACGAGCCCGACGAGGTCGAGGAGGCCACGGCCACCGAGGAGACGTCCTCCCCGTCGGATTGAACGGGAGTTCAGTCCATCAGTTCGTCGTCGAGTTCGATCGGCCTCGAAATCGCGTAGTCGCCACCGAACCACTTCTCGAGATCCGCGAGTCGGCAGCGAGGTGAGCAGAACGGACGGCTGCGATCGGCCTCCACCGTCGCGCCGCATGCCGGGCAGTGGCGGTCCGGATCGATGGTGAAGCATCGTCCCTCGCAACGGGCTTCGAGCGCGGACTCGAGTCTTCGTCGCAGGGCGGCGTCCGTCCGGTGATCGGCGATGGTGAGGCCGCGGAGGTGTTCCCCGCGGTGATCGATCCTGACGTCGATTCGTTCCGCGGGGAGTGCCGACTCGATCCTGGAGGCCCACTCGACGGCCACGACGCGGTTCCGGTCGGCGACGATCTCATCGAAGCCGATCGCTTCGAGTTCCTCGGTTCCCTCGAGCCGGTAGGCATCGAGGTGCGAGAGGGCCCGATGCGGACCGAAGTGCTCGACATGGACCACGAAGGTGGGCGAAGCGATCTCGGTCGTCGGAATCCCGAGGCCGCGCGCGAGACCCCTCGCGAACCTCGTCTTGCCGGCGCCGAGATCGCCTTCGAGGGCGATGAAGGCGGGCGTTCCGCAGGTCTCGGCGATCACCTCGCCGGCCCGTTCGGTGCCTTCCTCGTCACGGGTCTCGACCCGGATGAATCGGTCTTCGCGTCTCATCGCCGTCGAGTCTAACCCGTCGGGCCATCCGAGTTGCCTTCGTGTTCCCAACCCAGCCCGTCGGCATCGACCAGGTCGCCGTCCACCTCCACGCGGACCCGGCCCGCATCCGCCGCGGCGGATTCGAACCGACCGATGATGGTGACCGGGACTCCGTCGATCTCGCTCGGTGGTTCCCGGCGGCATGCGAAGAGGAGTTCGTAGTCCTCGCCATCGCCGACGGCCGACCGCCAGTCGCACCCGGGATTGCATGGCAGTCGTTCGGCGAGGATTCGAACCCCGACGCCGTTCGCGGTCGCGAGTCGAGCGGCGTCCCGGGCGACGCCGTCGGAGACGTCCAGCATCGCGACCAGGTCGGTGCCGAGGCGCGATGCGAGGGCCACGGCCTCCTCGATCCGCGGCGGAAAGTCGAGGTGTCGACCGCCGCCGTCGGCGGCGAGGCTTCCACCGAGCCGCCCGGTGACCGCGACCAGGTCCCCCGCCGACGCCCCGTGCCGGGTGATGACGCGCCCGTCGTCCGTGCCGGGACGGGCGAGGATCGTCACGCTCACGACGTCCGGGGTTCCTCGGTCCGCATGGGTGGCGAGATCGCCGCCGATCAGCGGTGAATCGAAGGCGAGTCCGGTCTCGTGAAGACCGGCATGCAGCGCTTCGGCCCATCGCTGGTCGCGGTCCGGCGAAAGCGTCGCGGTCGCGAGGATCGCGAGCGGACGCGCCGCCATCGCCGCGACGTCGCTCAGATTCCGCAGGACCGCCTTCCGACCGATTGCGAACGGGTCCTCGTCGGTCCGCACGTGGCGACCGACCACGACCTGGTCGGCGGCGGCGAGGAATCGGTCGGACGAATCCAGCGCCAGCATCGCCATGTCGTCGCCGGGAGGAAGCAGCACCCGGCCCGGAAGATCGAGACCGCGTCGGCCGAAATGCCGATGCAGCGCGGATTCCGAGAGCGATCGATCGCTCATGTCCCGGATCTCCTGCCGGCCAGGTCCGCCAGCATCTCGGCATGGGCGAGCGTGGCGCCCTGCCGTTCACGGATGTGCGATCGCCCCCGGGCGACCATCCCTTCGACCCGGTCCGGATCGCCGAGCAGTGATCGGATCGCGGCCTCCAGTCCCCCCCGGTCGCACTGCACGAGGGCGTCGACGGCGAGGAGGTCGGTGGCGATCGCCTCGAAGTTCGCGAGATCGGGGCCGACGATCACCGGCTTGCCGAGCGCGATCGGCTCGATCATGTCGGAACCGCCGAGGTCCACGAAGGATCGCCCCACCACCACGAGATCCGCGAGGCCGTAGGCCGCGCGCAGCTCGCCGATGGTGTCGAGCAGGAATCGTTCTTCGCCGTCACCGCGTTCCCCGCGGCTTCGGCGGACGCATCCACCGAGTTCCCGGGCCGCCTCGTCGAACCACTCGGGCTTCCGCGGTGCGCAGAGCAGCTGGACCCCCGGCGGCACCGCTTCGTGGAGCATGCGATGTTCCTCCGGTGCGGTGCTGCCCGCGACGACGAGCGGCTTCGTCGGGTCGATGCCCATCGCCTTCCCGAGTTCCGCGGCGTGCTCGACGTCGTCGGTGATCCGGGCGGTGTCCCACTTCATCGATCCCGTGACCCGTACCCGGTCGTTCCCCAGCCCCATCGATCGAAAACGTCCGGCATAGGTCTCGTCCTGCACCGCCGCGAGGGCGAGGCCGTCGAAGAGCCTTCGTGCGACGGGGCGGATGCGTCCGTACCGACGATGGCTTCGGGCGCTGAGCCGGCCATTGACCACCGCCACCGGAATCGAGCGTCGACGGGCTTCGGCGAGGAGGTTCGGCCAGACTTCGAGTTCGACGAGTCCGATCGCATCGGGACGGATCCGATCGAGGAGTCGTCGGATCGCGGCGCTGCCGTCGAAGGGATATCGAACCACTGCGCAGCGGCCCTCGAACAGCGAGGTCGCCCGGGCGAACCCGGTGTCGGTGGTGGTGGCCACGACCGGATCGATCGGAGGCGCGTGTTCGGTCAACGCGTCGACGAGCAGATCGGTGGCGTTCACCTCCCCCACCGAGACCGCGTGGAGCAGGACCCGGGGGCGACCGGAATCGGGCAGCGTCTCGCCGTGGCCGAAGCGGGCGCGCCAGTCGGTGCGGATCTTCCCGGTGCGGATCATCCTCGGGAGCCAGATCGGGCTTCCCGCGATGGCGGCGGCGAGGTAGAGGGCGTCGATGGGACGCGGCATCGGAATCAGCCCGCCTCGTCCGGTTCGGCCGCGGACTTCGTCCGCCCGAGGTTTCGAAGGAGCGCCGTCATGAAGGTCGGCGAGTTGGCACCGTGCGAAAGGTTCGCGATGCGGCCGTCGGGGCCGACGTAGACGAGCTTGGGAATCGTGTTCTGGGTGTCGAGCGGCTTGATGGCCGCCCGGAACTCCGGCGTGACCATGAACTCGAGCATGTCGGGTCCGGGTGATTTCTCGAGGTACCGGGTCACCGCGGCGGGACCGCCCTGGTCGACGCTCACGCCCACCAGCGTCGCGACCTCGCTCAACGCCGTCTCGTGTTCCTTGATGATCGATCGGACCTTCCGGCAGGGGCCGCACCAGGTCGCCCAGACTTCGATGAGCATGGGTCTTCCGGCGTGGGCCGCGAGCGTCGTCGGTCGGCCCTCGAGGTCGATGAGCGGCACGGTGAACATGCCTGCCGGTCGGACCGCCGTCGAGGAGGTCGATTCGCCGCCTGCGGTGGTCGTCGCCGCGGCGGGCGATCCCGCGCCGGTGGCCCACGAGAGCAGATCGGCGCAGGTGGCACAGGCACCGGTGCCTCCCATGACGACGACGTAGGCCGCCGCGACGACGGGGACGGTGGCGATGCTGAGGATGGTCCTGCGCGTCAACAACGTTCGGCTCCAGACGACGGTCGGGTGTGACGAGGATAGTCAGAATCCGCGGGCGGGATCACCGATCGGCCGGAGATCGACCGGGATCGGACGCATTGCCGCCCACCGCGGTCGACGGGATCATCGCTCGCACGACTCGCGACGGCTTGATTCCCAATCGGTGCGCACCTGCTTCATCATCCGGATCTTCGCGGGGACGCCGACCACGTGGTTCGCGTGATGCGCCAGCATCCCGGCCGGGGTCTCGATGGCCCCCTCGGTCCACCGTCCCGACGCGATCTGGCCGTAGTTGAAGAACCGATCGGAGAGCCTGGTGGCGTTCGTCCGGTCGATGAACCGATTCAGCGTGGTCTGGTCGTCGTCGGCGAATTCGGCGCGCATCGCCTCGAACATCCGCTGCGTCGAATCGTTCGCCCGGCAGACGAAGAGTCCCGAACAGTGCCGATCTCGATCCCGCTGGCAGGCGATGTCGTGTCCCCCGAGTTCGAGGAGCAGTCGATCCCGAATCGGCCCGAAGAACTGCACGTCGACGTCGCTGTAGAAGAACGTGCCGCCCATGCACTCCCGGCAGGCCCTGAGAAAGAGATCCACCTTCCGGAGGCAGGTCTCGGCCCATCCGGCTTCGTAGAAGGTGCCGGTCGGGCACGGCTGGTCGTCGTCCTCGACCGCGTGGATTTCGAACTCGTCGGGCAGCGTGTCGAGAAAGTGGTCGGTGTACATCGACCGATGCGACGGCGTGAACGTCGTGTAGAGTCTCAAGGCCTGCTCCCGCAGTCGTGTCTCGCCGCCGGTCCGGATGCCGAACGGACTCGAGGGGCGACGAGGCGGTCGATCCTAATTGAATCCCGTCCTCGGATTCCAATCGAATCCGACGAATTCATCCGGGCTCCCGGTGGACACGCCGCGTCCCGACGCCGCCGGCGTCGCGTCGTCGTGGTCTGATGGTCGGTTGGCTATCCTTGGCGGATGCCGTTCACCGAACAGCGAGGGGATTCCCTGAATCGCGACGATGCCGGTCGTTGGCGGATCCGGATCGACACCGGCGGCACGTTCACGGATTGCCTGGCGCTGCCGCCGAACGCCTCCACGCCGCGTCGGGTGAAGGTGCTGAGTTCCGGTCGCGTCCGCGCTCGTTTCGACGGGATCCGGCTCGATGGACCGGACTGGCTTTCGCGCTTCGAGGGTGCGCCCGTGCTGCGTGTCCGGGACGGGGCGATCGCGGGCACCCTCGGATCCGCGGGGGTGCTGCGGATGGAACGTCCCGACGCCTGTCGTCCGGGGGAGGTCGTCGAGTGCGTCCCGGGCCTCGACGCGCCGCGTCTCGCGATGCACGTGGTCACCGGAACCCCACCGGATCGACCGCTTCCCCCCGTCGATCTCCGGATCGCGACGACCCGCGGCACGAACGCGCTCCTCGAACGGCGGACGGGGCGCGTCCTGCTGGTGACCACCGCGGGCTTCGAGGATCTCGTGGTCATCGGTGATCAGGACCGCCCGGATCTCTTCGCGCTCGACGTCCGGCCGGCCCGGCTCCTTCCCGCAGCCGTCGTCGGGATCGACGCTCGAATGGCGGCGGACGGTCGGGTGCTCTCGCCGCTCGACGTCGACGCCTCGATCGCCGCGATCCGCGACGTGGTCCGCTCCGCGAACGAGCCGTTCGATGCCGTCGCCATCTGCCTCCTTCACGCCTGGCGGGATCCACGGCACGAGCGCGAGCTGGAGCAGGCGATCCGGCGTGATCTGCCGGGCACCCGAATCTCGGTCAGTCATCGCATCTCGCCGGACATCCGGATCGTCCCGCGTCTCCGGACGGTGGTCGCGGACGCCGCGTTGTCGCCGGTGCTGAATGCGTTCCTCGAGGACCTCGGATTGGAGAACGGTCGCGACCGGGTGCTCGCGATGTCGAGCGGCGGTGGCCTCGTCGATCGCATGACGTACCGGCCGTGCGAGAGCCTGCTCAGCGGGCCCGCCGCCGGGATGGTCGGCGCGATCGCGGGTGCGGCTCGAACCGGCGCGGATCGGATGGTCGCCTTCGACATGGGCGGAACGAGCACCGACGTCGGTCGCGCCGAGGGCCGCGCCGACCTCCGCGACGGCACCAGCGTCGGTGATGCGACGGTGCGGGTGCCCAGCGTCGATCTCCACACGATCGCGGCGGGTGGTGGCTCGATCTGCCGCGTCGTCGACGGACGTCTTGAAGTGGGTCCCGAGTCGGCCGGCGCGTCACCGGGGCCGGCGTGCTACGGCGGCGGAGGTCCGCTCACGCTCACGGACGTGAACCTCCTGCTCGGTCGCGCGGATCCGGATCGATTCGGGGTCCCACTTCACCTCGAGGCGGCGGCGGCGGCGCTCGCGCGCGAAGTCGAGGCGAGTGGACGTACCCGTGAGGACCTGCTCGCGGGGGTCGTCGCGCTCGCGGATGAACGCATGGCCGAGGCGATTCGAACGGTCACCACCCGTCGCGGCGAGGATCCCGCGGATCACGTCCTGGTGGCGTTCGGTGGCGCAGGCGGCCAGCATGCCTGCGGCGTCGCCGCTCGGTTGGGGATGAAACGCGTCCTGATCCCGGCGGACGGAGGCCTGCTGAGCGCCGTCGGGCTTCACGTCGCGGCGCGGGAACGAAGCGTCGAGTCCGCGATCCTCGAGCCGCTTCACGCGCTCGATCTGGAATCCATGCTCGATCGGCTCGGCGTCGAGGCCGTCGAATCGGCCCGGGCGGCCGGGGTGACGGCCCCCGTCGTTCGCCGGATCCAGATTCGGGCCCGACTGTTCGGGCAGGACACGACGATCGACCTCGACTACGAGACGATGCCCGAGGTGCGGTCGTCCACGGTCGAACGTGATTTCCACTCGAGCTATCGACGCCTCTACGGGCATTCCCCGCCGCAACGTCCGATCGAGCTCGCGGGCGTCAGGATGTTCGCCGGGGATGCCGCCGGGAATCCGCTGCCGGAGGCNGACGAGTCCGAGGCCCGGTTCGTCGGCCGCGCCNAGGGCTCGCTTGCCGTCGATCGTGATGCGCTTCCCGTCGACACGGATCTCCACGGTNCGCTGCTGGTGGCGGACGCGACGAGCACCATCGTGGTCCCGGAAGGCTGGTCCGCTCGTGCCGANGGGTCCGGCGGGCTCACGCTCGACCGTCGCGAGACCGGGCCGACCGGGATCACCGGCGCGGCCTCCTCGGAGATCATGGCGTGTCGGTTGGAGTCGATCGCCCGGGAGATGGGCGAGACGCTTCGAAGGACCGCGCTGAGCGTGAACGTCAAGGAGCGCCTGGACTACTCCTGCGGCATCGTGGATGCCGACGGACGACTGGTCGTCAACGCCCCGCACATGCCGGTCCATCTCGGAGCGATGGGTGACTGCGTCCGTGCGGTGGCGGCCCGGATCGATCTCGGTCCCGGCGACGTCGCGCTCGTGAATCATCCGGGTTTCGGTGGCTCCCATCTGCCGGATCTCACCCTCGTGAGCCCGGTCTTCGTCGATGCCGGCGAGTGCGTCGGATACGTGGTGAATCGCGCTCATCATGCCGAGATCGGCGGAACGCGGCCCGGCTCGATGCCGCCGGACGCGACCCGGCTCGTCGAGGAGGGCGTGGTGATCGCGCCGATGAAGATCGTCATCGCCGGCGAACCGGCCTTCGGTGCGTTCGAGGAACTGCTGCGGCGGGCACCACATCCGTCCCGGGCCGTCGAGGACAATCTGGCCGATCTCTCCGCCCAGCTCGCCTCGAACGAACTCGGGGTTCGGCGACTGGCGGCGCTTCGCCGGGAGGTCGGGAAGGTCGATTTCGCACGTGATCTCGAGGGAATGCGACGTCGCTCCACGGCGGCCGTCGCTCGTCTGATCGCTGCCCGGCCGGGGTTCGATCGAACGGTCGAGGAGCGGCTCGATGACGGAACCCCGATCCGGCTCCGGATGAAGGTCGAGGATGATCGGATGTCGATCGACTTCACCGGTTCGGGAGGCATCCATCCCGGAAACCTGAACGCGCCGTTCGCGGTGATTCGAGCTGCGACGCTCTACGTGCTCCGGGTCGTCGCGGCGGAGTCGATTCCCCTGAACGAGGGGGCGCTCGAACGGGTGGACCTTCACTGCCCGCCCGGGTTTCTGAATCCCCCCTTCACCGGGGATCCGGGCGTCGATCCGGCGGTGGCCATCGGCAACACCGAGACCAGCCAGCGCGTGGTTGATGCGCTGCTCCGTTGCTTCGGCGTGGTCGCGGGCAGCCAGGGGACGATGAACAACCTCCTGCTGGGGAATCATCGGTTCGGGTACTACGAGACGATCTGCGGAGGTACCGGGGCGGGGCCGGGCTTCCATGGTTGCGATGCGGTTCACAGCCACATGACCAACACCCGTCTCACGGATCCCGAAGTGCTCGAACATCGGTACCCGGTCCGGCTGGAGTCCTTCTCGATCCGACGTGGCTCGGGCGGGGTTGGTCGGTATTCCGGCGGCGACGGGGTGGTCCGCACGATGCGGGCGATCGAGGCGTTGGAAGGCTCGCTGCTCGGGCAGCACCGCGTGGAACGACCTTATGGACTGGAGGGCGGGGATCCGGGAGCGATCGCGGCCGCCTGCATCCAGCGTGTGGACGGTTCGGTCGAGGTGCTTGCCGGAATCGCGGCCTTCGACCTCGAGCCGTCCGATCTGCTTCGGATCGAGACTCCCGGCGGCGGTGGGTTCGGGTCATCCGGCGAAGAAACGTCCGCCGGGGAGTGATCGGCCCGACCGACGGTCGGATCAACGCGGTTGCACTCGGATCTCGAATCGGTGGAACCTGCACGGTCCCTGAAATACAGCCACCGGTCCTCGACCGAAGGTCGAGGACCGGTGGAATGAACGATTCTGGATGGTCCAGGCGTCCTGTTCAGCCGCGGCGGCGGCGGCCGGCGAGGCCAGCCACGCCGAGCAGCGCGAGTGCGCCGGGAGCGGGAATCAGGTCCACGCCGAAGAGGGTGAACGTGCCGTTCCAGGTACCGTTGCCACCCGGGGTGTAGCCGTTTCCGATCGAGACGGAGAACGGAACGACCGGAGTCGCCAGGTCCTGGGCGTCGATGCAGGTGGTGCCGTCGTCGCCGGAAGCGCCGTTCGCCCACGAGATGCGCTCGAGGGCGCCGAGATCAGTGAAGCCACCCGCCTGAAGCAGCGGTGCCGTCGAGCCGTCGGAGCCGACGAGGATGGTGAAGTCGTCGGCCCAGGTGAAGTTCTCCGAGCCGGTGAGGACCACGTCCACGCCGACGCCGGTGAGCGTACCGGTGAGGGTGCCGTTGGCGAAGATCTCTTCGAAGACACCGCCACTAGCGCTGAAGTCGATCACATCGACGGTGACGTCGGCCGAAGCCGCACCCGCGATGAGTGCCGACGCGAGGCCGACGGTTGCAAAGGTTCCACAATTCATCTCTTGATTCCTCCATTCGATCGGTAAAGCGGACGGGCGATGCGAAAAACGTGAATCCGGACCACGCCGTCCGGGTGAAAAGTAGCCCGCAAATCATGGAACAGAAATGAATTCGTGATAAATGCGTCAATTGCTCCAGAATGCCCCGGGCAGCTCGTTGAGGGGCATTCCGGTCGATTCAGGTCGTGAATGGTGAAGCCGGCCGGCCCGACCAGGGGTGTCGTCGCGAACGTCGTTCCCGCCTTGCGTGGTGTGAAGGCCAAAAAAGAGCCACCGATCCGCGACCAGGGGTCGCGGACCGGTGGAATAAGTGCCCTAAGCGAGTCGAGCGGTGATCAGCCGCGTCGACGACGACCGGCAAGGCCGGCCATGCCCAGCAGCGCGAGCGCGCCGGGTGCGGGAACGAGGTTCACGCCGAAGAGGGTGAGCGTACCGTTCCAGGTGCCGTTGCCGCCGGGGTTGTAACCGTTGCCGATCGCAACCGCAAACGGAGCACCGATGGGAGTCGTGAGGTCCTGGGTGTCGATGCACTGCGTGCCGTCGTCACCGGAGGCGCCGGTGGCCCAGGAGATTCGCTCCATCGCACCCTGGTCGGTGAAACCACCGGCCTGCAGTGCGAGACCACCANCGTCAGNGACGAGAATGGTGAAGTCNTCGGCCCAGGTGAAGTTCTCCGAGCCGGTGAGGACCACGTCCACGCCGACGCCGGTGAGCGTACCGGTGAGGGCACCCTCGGCGAAGATTTCCTCGAAGACACCGCCCACGGCGCTGAAATCGATCACATCGACGGTGACGTCGGCCGAAGCCGCACCCGCGATGACTGCCGACGCGAGGCCGGCGGTTGCAAAGGTTCCAAACTTCATTTCTTAGAATCCTCCTAAACGGGATGAGAGCTGACTCGCCCAACAATCTTGGGAATAGGGCACGAGTCGTAAATGGAACAGTCGTAGATTACTCGGAGCCCAAGGAACGCCAAGCGAATTTCCAAACATTCGCTCGGAAAAGCCCGGGAGCCCCATCGCGTTCTCCGCGGTCCGGCCTGAAGCCCGAGCCGAGGTTCCTTGGGTAACGCGTTATAGGACCTGGCCTGATGGTTCCTCGGCGGGCTCGATTCGGTCGCCGTATTGAAAGGGTTTGATCTCGGAGGCCAGCCTCGAACTCGTTCGGAAGGTGACGAGGGTTCCACAGAGGCGTTCATCCCCCGAGCCCATCTCGTAGGGCGTGTGTACGGATGTCCGCATGTGGCGGATCACCTGCTCGGGATCGCGTCCGATGATCGAGGCGAACGGGCCGCACATGCCCACGTCCGACTGAAATGCCGTTCCACGCGTGAGAATCCGATGATCGGCGGTTGGAACATGGGTGTGGGTTCCGAGCACCGCGGAGACCCGGCCATCGAGGTGGAACGCGAGTGCAGCCTTCTCGGCCGTCGCTTCCATGTGTGCATCGATCAGGATGCCGCGTGCGTTCGGGTTGGCCGCGATGAGTTCATCGGCGGTCTGGAACGGGTCGTTCGCCGGCAACCCCATGTAGACGCGTCCGAGGAGGTTGAACACGAGGAAATCCCCACCACCCGTGTCGGACGGAAGCGGAAGGCGAAAACCACGCTTCCCGGGGGCGTCGTTCGAGAGATTCGCGGGACGACAGATCGGTTCGTCAGGATCCTCGAGAAGCGGAATGATGCGTCGATCGCGATAGACATGATCGCCGAGGGTCACGCCATCGATGCCGAGATCTCGGATCGTCCGGTAGAGATCCGGGGTGATTCCGGATCCATTTCGCAGGTTCTCGGCGTTCGCGATGATGAGATCCGGGGCGTGATCGCGACGCACCTCCTCGATTCGAGCCGCCAGGACGCGTCTGCCGGGCCCACCGTTCAGGTCACCGAAAAACGCGACCCGGGCCGGACGAGCGGTCCCACCCCTCCCCGTTTCTCGATATTCGTCGTTCGTTCGGCGTGTCATGACCGGTTTACGGTACACTTCCGACGTCGGACATGAGGTGCGTTCGCGGAAGTGAACGTACCCCCGACATCTCATGAGCCGAAATTCAGTGGGGTCTGTGATCCGCCGGGCGGATCGTGCGAATCCCCGCCGCGTCGTTCTCCGACGACGTGTCCCCGGTGGACGGCTGACCCGTCCTTCTCTCCCGCTGCGAACCAGGCCCATCGGCGTGACCACGCCTGCCGGGTGCATGCGTGCGAGCCACAGGAGTCCAGTCCTTTGAAGCACAAGCAAGGCGATCAGGTCCGCCACCCCGGACGCCCCGAATGGGGTACCGGCGAAGTGATGAAGGTCGAGTTGATCACCCGTGACGGCCGGCCCGATCGTCGGGTCTGGATCAAGTTCCCCAGCGAGGGGACGAAGACGGTGCTGGCCAGCGTCGCCGGACTCGAAACCATCGAGAAGCCACTGGCCGAGGTGATCGGAACCGCCGAGACCCTGGCGGATCGAGAAGCGGATCACGAGGGCGGCTGGCTCGGTGCGATCGCGAAGAACCGACCGGAGGACGCGATGATCGCGGTTCCGGATCGGGCGACCGATCCGTTCGTCCCGCTGGCCGGTCGGCTCAAGTTCATCTACGACCTCTACCGTTTCAACCGGAGCGGTGGTTCGCTGATCGACTGGGCGATCGCGCAGACCGGGCTCGATGATCCGCTCTCCCGGTTCAATCGCCACGAGCTGGAACAGTTCTTCGACCGGTGGTGCTGGGAACGGGACCGCGTGCTCGCTCGAACGATCGATGAGGGACGACGCACCGGCGAATCGATCGACAACCTGCTCCGCGACGCCCCCCAGGCCGCCCGCCGTGGCTTGAAGAAGGCGGCGCCCGCCCGCTGATGCGTCCGAAAACACGACGGGAGTCGACGCAGGCCGACCATCTGGTCGGTCTGTTCGTTCTGTAGGTTCGTGACGCGGATCGAAACGGGCTCGAGGACTCGTGGCGATGGCATCGGGCCGCTTCCGTGGCATCTGTTGATGCGTCTCCGGCGTCGATCCGCCGGGACTTCCGACCACCGCCAGTGGAAATCGAAGAGATGGATGAAATCACCTTTCAGCGGAAGATGCAGGAACTCATGTCCCGGATCCAGGCGATGCCCGAGTCCTCGGATGAACCCCAGGAGGCGGCCGCCCTCGCCGGGGAACGCCGTGAACGCATCAAGGCGTCCGTCGCGGAGCTTCAGGAGTCGCTCGACTACCTCCGGCTCAGCGTGAAGTACCTCGTGTTCGATCTCGAGGCCACTCGCCGCGAGAACGCCTACCTCCGACGGATGCTCGAGCAGTCGAGTCGGGATGCCCAGCGACAGATCGAGGAGGACGAGACATTCGACGAAGGGGACGAGGAACGCTTCGACTGAATCCAGCTCCCGCGCGTCCGTTCCACGGGACGGACGTGACTGGACGTGGCCGGCCACTTTCCCGATGCGGCCGATCCAGGTTCGACATGCCGGTCACAAGGCCCGAAGGACGCACTGCTCGCGGTGCGTCCTTCGTCCCATGCCCGACGGCGGGCCACGACGCGGGTAGACTCCGGCCGTGATCGGCAACCAGATCAGAAACATCAAGCGCTGGAACCAGATCGTACGGGTGCTCGCCCGATACGGCTTCGTGGAGTTCCTCCGAGAGATCGGCCTCGAGAACGTGGTGGCGGGCCTGCTCGATCGCGTGCGGATCGGGCGCGAGGAGGCCGAACTCGTCCGAATGCCCACGCCGGTCCGCCTCCGACATGCGATGGAGGAACTCGGTCCCACGTTCATCAAGCTCGGTCAGGTCCTCTCGACGCGACGGGATCTGGTCCCCGACGACTGGGCCGACGAGTTCGCCAACCTCCAGTCCGGATGTCCCGCACTGTCCTGGGCGGAGGTCGAGACGCAGCTCCGGGCGTCGTATCCCGACGGGATCGACTCGAAGTTCGCCTCGATCGACCGGGAACCGATCGCGGCGGCATCGATGGCGCAGGCCCACCGAGCGGTCCTGCTCGACGGGACGGAGGTCGTCCTCAAGATCCTCCGGCCGGACATCCGGGAGATCATCGCGGGGGACATGGAAGCGCTCCGGTTCCTCGCGCGACTGGTGGACGAACACCTTCCGAGCATGGGATTCGATCCCAATGCGACGGTGGCGGAATTCGCCCGCGAACTCGATCGGGAGACGGATCTGACCAACGAGGGGCGGGCGACGGATCGGCTGTCGCAGATGTTCGATGACCAGCCCGAGATCGATTTTCCCACCATCTACTGGCCGGAGACCACCCGGGACATCCTCTGCGAATCGGTCGCCACCGGGACCCTGCTCGCCGATCTCGACCCGTCGAGCCTCGACGCCGAACAGCGGCGAGCGATCGTCTCGATCGGGGCGGGCGCGGTCTTTCACCAGACCCTCGAGGTCGGGTTCTTCCATGCCGACCCGCACCCGGGCAACATCTTCGTCCGACCGGACGGCGGCCTGACCTTCATCGACTGCGGGATGACCGGATTCGTCGACGAAGCGACGCGGCTTCGGCTGGCGGAGATCGTCTACGGCGTCACCCGGAACGATGCGGACATGGTGATGCGGGCCGCGATGAAGCTCGCCGAGGTCGACTTCGACCACGTCGATCTGAAGGCCGCTCGATCGGACGTCCAGGAGCTGGTCGGGCGTTTCGTCGGCGTCCCCCTCGACCGGATCGACATGGGATCGGTGCTCGAGGACTTCTTCCAGACCCTCCGTCGCCACGATCTCCGGTGTCCCGCCGACGTGGTCCTGCTCATCAAGGCGCTGACCACGATCGAAGGCGTCGCGATGTCGATCGCCCCCTCCTTCGATCTCATCGCGTTCACCCGCCCCTACATCGAGAAGCTTCTCAAGGGGCGTTTCAGTCCCCGTGCCATCGGCCGTCGTGCCCGGGAGGTGGTGATGGAGGTGCTGGGGGTCGGGGAGATGCTGCCCGCCGAACTGGCGACCTTCCTCGGACGACTCCGCCGCAACCGGCTTCGGCTGCAGCTCGACATCGTGGCCATCGAGGATCTCGTGGTGGGCCTCGAGGATGCGTCCGAACGGATCGGATACGCCCTGCTCATCTCCGCGCTGGTGATGGCGAGCTCGATCCTCGTGCTCGCCAGCCGAGGTGAGGGCATCGCCTTCCACCTCGGGGTGGCCGGATTCGTGATCAGCGCGACCTTCGCGTTCGGACTGCTGTTCAACAGCTGGAGGAACCGACGCCGCCTGAAGCGTCGGACCCGGGCGCTGCGCCGGGCGCGGGGCGACCGCTTCTGAATCGCAGGCGGGTCACGCCTCGGGAAGTTCCGGAAGATCGGGATCCGGCGGCACCGGTTCCCCCGCGAGGGCCGCGGCGATCCGCTGCGCGTGGATGTGGGAGTTCTCGATGTAGACCTGGAAGCTCCCCTGCGTTCCGTTGACCGCCGTGCCCGCGACATGGACGCCGGCGACGGTGGTCTCCATGGTCTCCGGATCGTGCCGGACCGCGGCGTTCTCGCCGTGGAGCTCGCATCCCATCGACTCGAAGAGCGCCCCGTCGGCCTCGAATCCGATCTGGAGCAGGAGGTCGTCGACCGCCTCCTCGGTCCGGGCGCCGTCCTCCATCCGTTCGATGGTCACGGACCCGGGGCCGATGGCGACGATCCTCGCCCCGAACCGCGCGTGGATCAGCCCCGACCGGATGCAGGATTCGATCTCCGGTCGGATCCAGTACTTGATCCGCGGATGGAGTGCGTCCCGGTGATGGACGATCGTGACGCTGGCGCCGGCACGCCAGAGCCTGATCGCGGATTCCGCGGCGGAGTTCTTGCCCCCCACCACGATCACCCGCCTGCCGAAGCACCGATGCGGTTCCCCGAGATCGTGGGAGACGAACGGGCGATCCTCGCCCGGGACGCCGAGGCGTCGCGGGCGGGCCGTGCCACCCACCGCGAGCACGATCCGCTCGGCCTCCACGATTCGTTCGAGCCCGCCGAGGGTCCGGGTCCGAGCCTCGAACCGGTCGCCCTTCCGCGTGATCGACGTCACCGATTCGTAGGTCCGGACCGGAAGGTCGAATTGAGCGACCACCGATCGAAGGTAGGCGAGGTACTCCTCGCGAGTCGCCTTCTCCTGGTCCACCGTGACGAGGGGCACCCCGGCGATCGAGATCCGCTCGGGACCGGAGAACCAGCGGGTCTGCGGCGGAAACGCGGCCACCTGGGCCCCGAGCGGCCCGCGGTCGAGATTGAGGGTGTCGATTCCCCGTTGCTGGAGCTCGATCGCGGTTTCCAGGCCGATGGGACCGGCTCCGACCACGAGGACGGTGGTCACCGATCGCTCGAGCGGATCGGGCATTCGAGGTGGATCGTCGGCGATGGGCATGATCGGGATCCGGCGGAAGGTCGGGTGGGGGATCGCATTGCGAATTCCAAACGATAGACTCGGGACCGTGCCGTTGCGAATCGATCATGCCTGCATGTTCCTCGCGATCTCGGTCGCCGCGTCGCCCTCGGGCGTCGATGCCGCGACCGATGGGCGGATCTCCTTCAACCGCTCCATCCGACCACTGCTGTCGAGATGCCTGCCGTGTCACGGTCCCGACGAAGCGGCGAGGCTCGCGGGCCTGCGACTCGATCGTCGGGAGGATGCCGTGGCGGCCCGACGTGGCGGCGCTCCGATCGTGCCCGGGCATCCCGACGCGGGCACCCTGCTCGAGCGGATCGCCAGCGATGATCCGGAACGCGTCATGCCACCGCCGGGTGCCGGGGAGCCCTTCGATGCCGCGGAGATCAGGCTGATCCAACGCTGGATCGAGGAGGGCGCCGACTTCGAGACGCACTGGGCCTGGCGTCATCCGGAGGAGACCGGCGGGCCACCGGTCGCGGGCGAGACGTGGGCTCGGCGCGATCTCGATCGATTCGTCGCGGCGGAGCACGCGATCGCCGGCGTGATCCCATCGGTCGAGGCCGACCGCGCGACGCTCGCAAGACGGGTGTCGCTGGACCTGCGGGGGCTGCCGCCCTCCCCCGACGAGGTCGATGCCTTCGTCGACGACCCCGGGCCGGACGCGTACGAGCGATTCGTCGACGGGCTCCTCGACGATCCGGCGTTCGGCGAACGTTGGGCCCGGGTGTGGCTCGACGTGGCTCGCTACGCGGACACCCGCGGGTACGAGGCCGACCGGAGCCGGACCATGTGGCCGTGGCGGGACTGGGTCATCAACGCCTTCAACGACGATCTCCCCTTCGATCGATTCACCGTCGCACAGCTCGCCGGGGATCTGCTCCCCGGCGGCGGGGACGATTCCGTGCTGGCGACGGCGTTCCATCGCAACACGATGACGAACGACGAAGGCGGGACCCGGGACGAGGAATTCCGGATCGCCGCGGTCGCGGACCGGGTGAACACGACCCTGACGACGTGGATGGGCCTGACCGCGGAATGCGCGGCCTGCCACGACCACAAGTACGACCCCATCTCCACCGAGGAGTACTACCGGCTCTTCGCGTTCTTCAACACCACGCAGGACGCGGACCGTGCCGATGAACATCCGCGGCTCGCCTGGATGCCGCCCGCGGATCGGACCCGGCGCGAGATGCTTCGCAAGGCGGTCGATGCGGCGATCCTCGCTCGCGACCGTCGGTCGGCGGACTGGTCGGAGGCCTCCATTCCGACCGGACGGATCCCGATCCTCGCCGACGCGCGGCCGCCCGGCGCGATTCCCTCGGGATCGCTGATCCGAGGTCGACTGCCCTGGGCCGACGACATCGAGCCACCGCCCGGCTGGCATCGGTCGCGAAGCCTCGAGGCGCGCCCCGGAGCCTTCGACCAGCACTTCATCCACGGGATCGCCCCGGCCGCACGCGTGACGCTGGTCGACGGGGATCGGATCGAAGCTTGGATCCGACTCGATCCGGAACGNCCGCCCGCGGGNATCATGATCCAGGTCGAGGCCGTCGGCGGTGGCTGGGAGCATCGTGCGTACTGGGGCCGNCTCGAGCATGCCCTGGGTGCGGAGGGCACCGGATCGCGGCGCCGGCTCGGCGATCTTCCGCGAGCAGGCGAGTGGGTCCGACTGGAGTTTCCGGCATCCGAACTCGGCCTCGACGACGGTTCGGTGATCACGGGGCTCGCGGCTTCGATGCAGGCGGGATCCGAGGCCGCGGTCGTCCACTGGGGGCCCGTCAGCGTGCTCCGTGAGGGCGCCTCGGCGCCGGCCTGGCTCGAGGATTTCAACGCCTGGATCGCCGCGGAGTCATCGGTGGCGGGACGTCATCTTCCTCCGGCCCTGCAGGCCATCCTCGCGACGAATCCGGATCGGAAACCGTCCCCGGATCCTCGTCTCGAGGCTTATTGGAGGGCGGAGATCGCACCGTCCGGCCTCGCCGCGACGCGTCGCGATCGGATCGAGATCGCGCGGCTGGAGGAAGGGATCGAACGGATCGAGACGGGCATGCCCGAGGTTCCGGTGCTTCGCGAGCAGCCGGCCGGCGAGCGTCGGACCACCACGATCCTCGAACGCGGCGACTGGAGGAGTCCGGGGAAGGTCGTGGCGGCGGGCGTCCCCGGCTTCCTGCACGCGCTGCCGAGCGATGCCGTGTCCTCCCCCACCCGACTCGCGCTGGCACGCTGGATCGTCGACGAGCGCAATCCGCTCACCGCACGGGTGCATGTGAACCGCGTCTGGGAACGGCTCTTCGGGCAGGGCCTGGTCGAGACGCTCGAGGACTTCGGTACCCAGGGCGTGCCGCCGATCCATCAGGGACTGCTCGATCATCTCGCGATCCGGTTCATGGAGGGTGGATGGAGCCACAAGGATCTCTGTCGGGAGATCGTCACCAGCGCGACCTATCGACAGTCCTCGGCCATGAGCGAGGCCACGGTCGCCCGCGATCCCGACAACCGGTTGCTCGCACGCGGCCCCCGGTTCCGTCTGGAGGCCGAGGCGATTCGCGATTCGGCGCTCGAGGCCTCCGGGCTCCGCTCCCCGAAGATGCACGGGCCGCCGGTGTATCCACCGCAACCGGACGGCGTCTGGCAGATCGTGTACAGCGGCGAACGCTGGGACACGGCGGAGGATGACTCCAGGTATCGCCGCGGGATCTACACCTTCTGGCGTCGAACGGCGCCGTACCCTTCGATGGTCGCGTTCGACGCGGGGAGTCGCGAGACCTGCGTCGCGCGGAGGATCCGGACCAACACCCCGCTGCAGGCCCTGGTGACGCTCAACGACGAGGCCTTCATCGAGGCCGCCGGGGGTCTTGCCGGACGAGCGTGGTCGGAGACCCGCGGCACCGGCGAACTCGATCGTGCGCTCCGGCTCGCCATCGCCCGCAGGCCGGACGCTCGCGAGCTCGCGGTGCTGGAGGACCTGCTCGATTCCGAGACCAGCCGGTTCCGGTCGGAACCCGATCGGGCGAAGGCGCTGATCGAGGCGGCGCGGGCCAGGGTGCCAGAGGGACTCGACGCGGCGGCGTTCGCGGCGCGGATCGTGGTGGCGAACGTGATCCTCAATCTCGACGAGTTCCTCAACCGCGGCTGACCAGGGAGATCGACTCATGGGTTCGAAATCCGAACACGCCGCCCGCGACCTGCACCGCAGGATGGTCCGAGACCGACTCGAAGCGACCACGCGCCGTGCGTTCCTCGGTCGCATGGGGACGGGCGTCGGCGCGATGGCCCTCGCGTGGGCGACCGCGGAGGCGACCCGCCCCGCGTTCGGATCGACCGACGACCCCTCGAGTTCCGGTCTCGATCTTGCGCGTCCGCACTTCGCGCCGAAGGCGAAGCGGATCGTGTACCTGCACATGGCCGGGAGCCCCCCGCACCACGACCTGCTCGATCCGAAGCCGGCCCTCGAGCGGTGGAACGGCCAGCCCTGTCCCGATCACCTGCTCGATCCCGAGAACTTCGCATTCATCAAGGGGCACCCCGAGGTGCTGGCTTCGCCGTACGCGTTCGCGCGTCACGGTCGATCCGGGATCGAGATCAGCGAACTGCTTCCGGGGCTCGCGCGACATGCGGATCGAATCGCGGTCGTCCGATCGATGCACACCGACCAGTTCAACCATGCGCCGGCCCAGTTGCTTCTCTACACGGGGTCGCCGAGGCTCGGACGGCCGTCGCTCGGATCATGGATCAGCTACGGCATCGGTTCGGAGAACCGCGATCTGCCGGCCTACGTGGTGCTGGTCTCCGGCGGGAAGACGCCCAGCGCCGGAAAGAGCGTCTGGGGCAGCGGTTTCCTGCCCAGCGTCCATCAGGGCGTGCAGTGCCGATCGGAGGGTGATCCGGTGCTCTTCGCGGCGGATCCACCGGGGATCGATCGCCGCACTCGGGGGGCGACCATCGACGCCCTCGCGGAGCTGAACGGCCTCCAGTGCGAACGGCACGGCGACCCGGAGACCCTCGCGAGGATCGCGCAGTACGAACTGGCGTTCCGCATGCAGGCGGCGGTGCCGGAGGTGATGGACATCGCCCACGAATCGCCGGCGACGCTCGAACGCTACGGGGCGGTTCCCGGCCGGGCGAGCTTCGCCAACAACTGCCTGCTCGCCCGCCGGATGCTCGAACACGACGTGCGGTTCATACAGCTGTTCGACTGGGGCTGGGACACGCACGGCACGAATCCGAGCGACGACATCGTGAACCAGCTTCCGAAGAAGTGCCGGGAGACGGACGAGCCGATCGCCGCCCTGCTCGACGATCTCGTCGAGCGGGGGCTGCTCGAGGACACGCTCGTGATCTGGTCCGGGGAATTCGGTCGGACCGCGATGAACGAACGCCGAAACGGATCCACCTACTTCGGCCGGGACCATCACCCCCACTGCTTCTCGATCTGGATGGCCGGCGGCGGCGTCCGCCCGGGGACGGTCCACGGGGAGACGTGCGACTTCGGGGCGTCGATCGTCCGGGATCCGGTCCACGTCCACGACCTGCAGGCGACCGTGCTCAAGCTGCTCGGGTTCGACCACGAGCGGCTCGTCCGTCGTCACCAGGGACGCGATTTCCGTCTCACGGACGTGCACGGCAGCGTGGTGGACGGGTTGCTCGCCTGAACCGGGTCCTCCCCCGGCGTCAACGACGGTGCGCGGCGGCGTCGCGACGCTGGTCGACTCCGGAGAGATGGCGACCGACGAGCCGGGCGACGAGGACCGTCAGGAACAACTGACCGACGAGCGCCTCGAGATTCGAGAGCGATCGCGCGAGTTCCGATTTCGGCGTGATGTCGCCGTAGCCGACGGTGGTGATGGTGATCAGCGAGAAGTACGCCATGAGGCGGTCCGGCCCGAGCGAGAAGTCCCGTCCGGTGGGCGGATCGGGTATCTGGAACGCCGCGGGGTCGAGGGTGACCAGGATCGTGAAGATCGACGCGAAGACGCCGCTGATGAGGAGATACACGGAGATCGACCCGCAGATGGTGTCGGCATCGACCTCGAGCGTGGTGAACACGTCGCCGCCGATCAGCAGGATCAGATAGGCGAGGAGCAGCGCGTCGAGGACGAGGGCGATGGTGATCACCGTGGCCTGGGCGTCCGCGGGGAGGTACCGGCCGGCGACGCCCACGATCATCGCCAATCCCCCCAGGCCGAGGCAGACCCAGAAGTGCGAACGATCCTCGATGAAGGCCCGGGCCACCGCGAGCAGAAGGACGGCGAGCAGGACGTCGCCCACGTAGATGTGGGTGGAGACGATCTCGAACCGACCGATCAGCGGGCCGATGATGAGCAGGAGGAACAGTCCGGACATGATCCAGATGTACCGCCCGCCGATGTACAGGCGGAGAAATCCCATGGGTCGCATCTGCCTGGTCGATCTCGGCGCGGATCCGTCCATGCGGTCTTCATCGGCCGGCGTTCTCGCGACGCTGGAAAGATCGATCCGCATCGTTGGGATACCATGCCGGCATGGACGACGCCCTCGACATCGTTGGACTTCGGTTTCGTCGCCCCGGGGGCTTCTCGATCGAGATCGAGGCGTTCCGGATGGCGGCCGGCGAGCAGGTGCTCCTGACCGGTCCCTCGGGCTGTGGGAAGAGCACGCTGCTCATGCTCGCCGCAGGCCTGCTCGAGGTCGACTCGGGATCGATCGCCGTCGCGGGTCGTCCGCTCTCGACGGTTCGCGGAGCAGCTCGTGATGCGCTTCGGGCCGATCGCGTCGGAATGGTTTTCCAGACCCATCACCTCCTGCCCGGGTTGACGGCGAGGGAGAACGTGGCTGCCGCGCTGCTCTTCGCCGGGGTTCCGAAGTCGAGTCACTCGGAGATCGCGGACGGGCTGCTCGACCGCCTCGAGGTGCCGGCGACGGTGCGGATCGACCGACTCAGCGTGGGGCAGCAGCAGCGGGTCGCGATCGCGAGGGCGGTGGCCGGCGATCCGGCGATCGTGCTCGCCGACGAACCCACCGCGGCTCTCGATCCCGACCATGCCGCCAACGCCGTGCGGCTCCTGCAGGACGTCTGTCGCGAGCGCGGCGCGGCGCTCCTGCTCACGAGCCACGACCCGACGCTCGAACCCGCGTTCGAACGCGTGGTCCGCTTCTCCGATCTCATCGTCTCCGCGGAGGCCTTGCCGTGACCGATCTCCGTCTCGTCCTGAAGTCGCTCTCAGCGCGGTCCGCATCGACCATCATCACCTGCCTGCTCATCTCGATCGCCGTCGCGCTGTTGATCTCGATGCGATCGCTTCGCGAGGCCGGTCGCCGCAGTTTCACCCGGGGCGTCGGCAACGCCCACCTCGTGGTGAGCGGGGACTCGAGTCCGCTCGTCGCGGTTTTGAACGGGATCTTCTACGCGAATCCACCGAGATCGCCGCTCTCGGAGGCCAAGGTGGCCGAGATCTCCGGGTCGATGCCCTGGGCATGGGCGATTCCCACCCAGCTCGGCGATTCCTTCCGCGGGTTTCCGGTGCTCGGGACCACGCCGGCGTTCCTCGACGAATTCGAGCCTGCGCTCGGGGAACCCTGGAGGATCCGTCGGCCCGGACGGAACATCGAAGGGCCTTTCGACGTCGTGCTCGGCAGCCAGGTCGCGGCGTCGACCGGGCTCGGCGTCGGCGATCGAATCTTCCTCACCCACGGCATGGGCATGGCCGCGTCCGGCGACTCGGTGCGGATCGTCGACGCGGACGTCGGGGCGGCCTCGGGCGGTCACGAGGGCCACGACCACGCGGTGTCCGGCCCCGACCACGCGGTCCCCGGGCCGGAACCGGCGATTCACGATCACGACGGTCATGATCACGAAGATCATTCCGGCCACGATCATTCCGGCCACGATCATTCCGACCACGATCATTCCGACCACGATGGCCACGACCACGATGGCCACGAGCACGATGTCTTGGGGCCCGACCACGCGGTCCCCGGACCGGATTCGAC
>NYWD01000054.1 GCA_002684855.1 Planctomycetaceae bacterium
CCTGAGCGGTTCGGGTCTCGAGGTCGACTGTCCGGGCGACATCACGGGTGACGGCGAGGTCGATGCCGCGGACCTCGGGATCCTGCTCGCCCTCTGGAACACCGACGGCAAGAGCCGCCCCGAGGCGGACGTCGACGGAGACGGCATCGTGGACGCATCGGACCTCGGCCTGCTGCTCGGAGCCTGGGGAACCTGTCGCTGACCACTTCCGGGGGGGCCGTGACCCACCGGCCCGTCTCGCCCGCTCGTCAGAAGGATTCGCGTCCGAGGCCGTCGGCGAACTCCCATCGCCGACGGGCGGCCTCGAGGGACTTCACCGGATCCACGATCGGCGCGGGCCCTCCAGCAAGCCAGGGCGCATGACGTTTCGACGCGGGGAGCTCCCGCAGTCCAGGCAGCCAGTGGGCGACGTACGCCCCGTCGGCGTCGTACCTGCGTGCCTGCCTTGCGACGTCGAAGCCTCGGAAACCGCGGGGGTCGGCGCCGACCCCCGCGGCATACGCCCAGTTGCCCCAGTTCGCGGCGGGGCAGTAGTCGATGAGACAGTGCTCGAACCAGCGAGCGCCCCATCGCCAGTCGATGTCGAGATTCTTCGCGAGGAAACTCGCGACCACCTGCCGACCGCGATTCGACATGTAGCCGGTCTCCCGGAGCTCCCGCATGTTGGCGTCGATCAGTGGGATCCCCGTGGCACCCGACCTCCAGGCATCGAAGCGCCGTTGGTCGCGGCCCCAGGGCATCCGCATCCCCGACGGGCCCGCGGCCCGGAAGAGCGACCTCCCGTGCTTCAGGAGGTGGAGCCTGAAGTACTCCCTCCAGAACAGTTCGAATCGCAGCCAGTAGGTCGATTCGTTGGCCACCCGTTCACGCTCGTATCGAAAGGTCTCCGCCGCGACCAGCCGCGAAGACAGGGCACCGAGTGCGATCCAGGGGGAGAACTTCGACGAATAGTCGTCGCCGAGCATGCCGTTGCGGGTGGCCTTGTAGTCCTTGAGGTGATCGTCGGCGAACATCCACTTCCGGATTCGCTCGAGCCCGGCGGGTTCACCTCCCTCGAACCGGACGCAGGATCCGGGATCGGTCGACGGATCGTCGAGCCCGAGCGCCGCGGCCTCGGGCACGGATCCGAAATCGAACGATGACGGCACGGTGAGGGGAAGGAGAACGGGCTGCGGGGGCCGAGGTGACGCGATCTCGAGTTCTCGCTCGGCCTCGCGACGGAAGGAGCTGAACACCTCCGGCAGCGTGCGGGCGAATGCCTTCGGATCCTCGATGCGAAACAGCGTTTCAGGAGGAATCGCGGTGATCGCGACCGGAGCGGTCTCGCGCAGTCTTCGTTCGATGGACCGCTCCTCCGTCCCCGGCTCCTCCACGAAGCACAGGCGATCGATCGCGAGGTCACGGCAGAGATCGGGCAGTACCTCCTCGGGACTTCCGATGCGGACCACGAGCCGCACTCCGATTCCACGCAGCGATGCCTCGAGCGCCCTCACGGTCTCCAGAAGGAATCCGATTCGACGTTGCCCCGCCCGGCTGAAGTCCCGGACGATGTCCAGATGGTCCCGCGGATCGAGGATCCAGGATGCGATCACCGCGTCACCGTCCGGGTCGAGCCCCTCGAAGAGCGGCTGGTCGTGGATTCTCAACTGGCGACGAAACCAGAGGAGGTTCCGGCGACGGACCGGCCCCGNNNCNGGCTCTCCGTTCCCGCGGTCATCGAGGATTCCATCGGCTTCACCCATCTTCNTCCCTGNCGCCTCCCTCGNACGCGAATCGCACGGCAGGCACCGCNCGGNCGATCGGATGCTAGGAGACCACCGGNNGCCACGACAAGGGCGGAGATGCGTGTCCGCCTCCNGGGACCGTGGNGCGACCNGCCGGCGACCGACGCTTCCTTCGTGCGGATGGAAGTGGGTCGCGTCGTCGACGAGGANCCACGCCGATCNACAACACCNGAAGCAGCGGTTCGATCCCCATCCAAAACACCCCCACGAGATCCACCTCTTCGTTGANGAANCGCCGTTCATCGCGACCGACATCGACGTACTCGACGACGCTTCCGGCAGCCGGACCGTTGCGATCGGAGGGGCCACGCGAAGCCCTCCGTCGTGAACACCGGGAATCTCGTCCCGGCGTCGGGATTCACTTCGTACACCGGGGGGATCGCCGGAGCGGTACCGTGGGATCGACGACGAACACACCGTCGGCACCCGGACCATCCATGGCCTCGATCGCCTCGATCGCCTCGATCGCCTCATGGTCGACGTCGCCGGCGGCCGATTTTCGCCGCCAGGGGTCCCCGCCAGACGCCAAAAATCCGAGAAAAACCCGCTTCTGAACCTCGAATCGACCCTCGAACTCCCGATCGACGACCTTCCCGAAGGATCCGACTTCGGGGTGCCGGAGACGCCTCGGCCGGATTTCGATCCGATCGAGTAGGATTTCGCCCGAAGGAGTGACGCGGGTCGTGGATCCGTCATTTTCGTCATCGGCGTGAACCCGTTCGGGGCACGCTTCCGTTACCGAAGGGAAAGAAGGTTATGTTCCAGAAAGCAACGTTCATCACTGCGTCGACCTTGGCGGTCTGCACGGCTGCCAACGCCGACATCGTCTACAGCGGCCCCCTCTTCGACGGCGTCTCGGATGTCGACGGAGGCCAGTCGCTCACGATCGAGATCGCCGGACTCAACTACGAATTCGGCATTCTCGTCGGTGGACCGCTGGACTACTCCTACGTCACGACCACCAGCGAGGGCGCCGGTCTCTTCGTCCCGCTCACCGAGACCGATGAGGCCCGGAACTTCTCGGCCGGCGACAACATCGGCACCTTCACCGCCGTGCTCAACATGTTCCCGCTCGGTGGTGGAGGCGAGAACATCAACCTCGTCATGCACGACTACTCGGGGACGGGATCCCTCCCCGGGGAGTTCTCGGCCAACGGGACCGGCTACGTCGGCTTCGGTTTCGGCTCCGGCGTCAACTTCAACTACGGCTGGATGGAGTTCGTGAGCTTCGAGGAGGAGTTCGAGGGTGGACTCCAGAGCTACGTCAACATCACCGGCTGGGCGTACAACGACGAAGTCAACGGTTCGATCACCGTGGGCCAGATCCCCGCACCCGGCGCGCTGGGTCTGCTTGCGATCGGCGGCCTCGCCGGGCGACGTCGCCGACAGGACTGAATCGAATCACGCAATTCGATGCCGAGGAAACGCCCGCCCCGACCACGCGTCGGGGCGGGCTTTCGTCGTGGGTCCTGACCGATTTCCGGGAATGCTAGGATCCTCGCCGAACCGACCCTTTCCGAACGACGGATGGGAGCCGACGATTGCTCGAGCATGGCACGACATCCAGCGCGGATCCGGTCTCGCCCCCGACCGAACGCATGCTCGGTCTCAGCGATGCGCTCTTCGGCATCGCGATCACGTTCCTCGCGCTCGACTTCGGAGCGGATCCGCCGCAGGCGGCCGCGGACGTCGGCGGATATCTCGAGGCCAATCTCTGGAACTATCTCGCCTACGGATTCACCTTCCTGCTGGTCGGCTTCCAGTGGTGGAGGCACCACAAACTGTTCCGTTTCGTGAAGCGGCGCACCGACACCCTCCTCCTGATCAACAGCCTGCTGCTCGCGTTCGTCGCACTGGTCCCCTTCGGAATGCAGGTGCTTGGACGCAACGGCGGATCGGCCGTGTCGCTCGTGCTCTTCGCCGGAATGATGGCTTCCATCGGAGGACTTCTCTGCATCCTCTGGGAATACGCGGTTAGAAGGCGGCTGGTGATCCCGAACCTCGATCCATCGATCGTCAAGCACGTTCGGATCCAGCTCCTCATCATGCCCGCCTCGTTCCTGGTGGTGATGGCGGGATCGTTCCTGATCGATTTCCCGGCCGGGCGGACCGGTGGATTCGGCTTTCTGCTCCTCACGGTCGCGGTGGGCGTGATCGCGACCGCGCTGCTCGCCCGCCCCGCAGCGTCGGTGGCGGTGGTGCGGGTCGACGCCGAGGAGACTCGTCGATCGGGCGCCTCCGCGGCGGGGCTTCTCGGTCGGATCCGTGATGGATCACGGAGCGACCGACTCACCGTCTTCACCGACGGGATCTTCGCGGTGGCACTGACCATCATGGCCCTCCGTCTGACCCCGCCCCAGAGACCGCTGACGGACGGAGCGGACCTCGTCGCGATGCTCTCCGAGAATTCCGCGGCACTGGTGGCGTATTGCATCAGCTTCTACGTCATCACCCAGCAGTGGATACGACACGTCCACCTGTTCGATCGCGAGATCCTCGTGGACGCGAGGATCCTCTGGCTCAACCTGATCCTCCTGATGTTCGTCGCATTCATGCCCTTCGCCACCGAACTCATCGCCCAGCCCGGCGGCAGGATCGCCGTCCTCCTCTACCTCGCGATCCTCTCGGCGGCGACGATCACCGAGACCACGTTGGTAATCACGGCGAAGCGGCAGGAACGGATCGTCGGCATGCCCGTGGATCCGGCCCTGGTGCGACGCCGTCGGGCGGAGCGACTCGCCACCACGGCGATCCTCGCCGTGGCCCTGACCCTCGGGGCGGTCATGCCGGATCCCGAAAACGGCCTCTACGCGCTGATGCTTTTCATCGCCCTCGATCCCATCTGCCGACGAGTCGCCCCGCTTCCGCCCCGCGCCGGGGCGTCGTGACCGCCGCCCCGGCGCCGTCCGCCCGGCCCGGAAACCGTCCGGAGACTCCGCGGTCGCCACCGTGGCGCACGGAACCGGCCTGAAGCATCTCTCGGAAGGCCTCGACGAATCCCGATCCCCGGCCGCGACCGTGCGCCATCCCACCTCCGGCCGGAGAACCGAAACCGTTCGGATCGATTTCACCGTCTCTATCGGACATTGCCTGCGTGACCGGAAACGGGGGCCGCTTGAACGGGGATTTTCGGTTCCAGCGGGCGTTCTGATGATTTTCGCACCGCGAGACGACCGATACCGATGAGGGCGCTGGTTCGTGACGCCGTCGAGTCCGAAACCGACGGATGTGATCTCGAAACGAAGATCCCATGAAGATTCATTTCCTCAGCAGATCATTGCACGACGGCGGTCACGTCTCGCGTAACAATTCCGCCGGCCACCTCCAGGCCTGCGCCTCGGTCGCCGAGATCACCGAACTCGCGATCCCTTCCCACTGCGTCGAGAAACTTGACGGACCCTGGAGGAAGTTGCGATCACTGCGGCGGATCCCGGGAGTGGGACGGACCCTGATCGACCGGATCAAGGAGGAGACTCGTTCCCGGGGTCCGCATGTCCTCATCCACACCATCCTGTCGGGCTGGGACCTGCGCGTCGCCGGCCGGCTGGCCCCCGTCTGGGATCGTTTCGATCATCGCGTCGCCAACGTCATCGAAAACCTCGATCCCGCGCGGAGCGCCCGACACCTGTCGCGCTACGACCTCGCGGCCTGCTTCTGCGACGATCTTCGCGGGGAGATCGAGCGACAGGTCGGCGTGCCGACCCTTCACTGGCCCGCCCACACCGACGTCCTGGGACACGTGTCGGTCGGAGACCGTCGCCCCGTCGACCTGCTCGAGGTAGGGCGTCGCGATCGCGGTCGCTACGAACGGATCGAGTCGTTCTGCCGAGCGTCGTCCGAGCGACCCTTCATCCTCGATTTCTCGACCCGTCCGAACGCCGGCCATTCCGCTCCGGCGGCCGTCGAATTCGAACGACTGATGAACGCCTACGCCAGGTCCCGGGCCACCTTCTGCGAGACCCCGGCCACCGCCGCCCGTTTCAACGGGCGTGGCCCGCTCACGGCTCGCTGGGTGCATGCATGGACGTCCGGCTGCACGGTGCTCGGGGCGAAGCCGGACGGACGCGGCGTCGACGATCTCACCGACTGGCCCGAGTCCACGCTCGAACTCCCGAAGGATCCCGAAGACCAGATACCGTTCATCCTCGACGTGCTCGCGGATGAGCGCGGAATGAGGCGACGTCGCCACCGGAACGCCGCGGAAGCGCTTCGCCGGCACGACACCCGGCATCGAATCGCTTCACTCCTCGATCGACTCGGCCTGGACCGGCCCGACCGGCTGCGGGCGAAGCTTGCTGCGATCGAGTGCAAGGCCGAATCCATCGAGGCCGCGGCCGACGGCGGGACCTCGTCATGAACCAGACCACACTGAAGGGAATGGTCTTCGGACTCCCGTGCTTCGGCCGGATGTCGCTCGGCGTCGCGGTCGCGATCCTCCGGCACGGAGGCAGGGCCATCACCTCGATCGATGGACGAAGTCCCGCGACCCGAAGACGAGCCGAGACTTCGGGAGTCGAGCTGACCGACAGCATCGAAGGCGTCTTCGCCGAATCCGACGTCGTCGTCTCGATCGCAAACCCCGACCCGGCCCTGAAGATACTCGCGCGCTTCGAGTCGTGGGGCCACGGCACCATGAGTCGCCCGGTCCTCGTGGAGGCCAACCCTCTTCGGCCGGCGTCCGTCGCCCCGCACCTCGACGCCCTCGACGAGCTTGGATTCCGCGTCGTCGATGCCGGGATCGTGGGTCTTCCCCCGGAGGGCGACCGACGACCGACCCTGCTGGTCTCCGGACCCGATGCGTCGGTGACCGATCCGCTTGACGGGGTCGCCTTCGACGTGCTCCACGTCGGCGATGACCTGGGAAGAGCGAGTGTCCTCAGGATGCTGCACGTCCTCCTTTCCAAGGGGATCAACGCAAACCTGATGCACCTGATGCTGGTCGCGGAGGAGCAGGGTGTCATGAAGGACCTCATGGCCCTGCTCGATTCCAGGCGTCCCGATCTCGCCGATCGCATCCGACGCTCGATTCCGTGGATGCCCGCCGATCACGAACGGTTTCGAACCGAACTGGAGGAGGCCGGGGCCTGGATCGAAGCGCTCGGATGGTCGGCCGGACTGTCGGATGCCGGAAACGAGGCCCTCGGCGCGATCGCGAACTGCGAACTCGCGACCGAGACCCGGGAGGATCGCGATGCCGCTCGCTCGGCGGAGGACACGGTCCGGGTGGTCGGCGATCGCGCGCGAGTCCCGGACGACGTCGACGCCCCGTTCATCCTCACCCACATGACCGACGATCCCGAGGAGATCGCCCTCGCCTCGGCCGCGGGCGTCGATCGGATCGGTCCGGATCTCGAGACCTGGAAGAAGGAAGATCGCCAGGGTGGCATGGGTTGCCGGATCTCCAGTCATGATCCGAACGCCATCGGAATCGTCGCTCGCGGAGGTGGTGACGCCCTCCCCTTCTGCCGCGTGGATCCGATCCATGACGGCTCGGCGGCGCAGATCGAACAGGTGATCCGACTGGGCGTGCGTCACGTGATGCTTCCGATGTTTCGAACGGCGGAGGAGGTCCGGACGTTCGTGGAACTCGTCGCGGGTCGCGCCGAACCGGTGATCCTCGTCGAGACCGTCGCCGCCACGATGCGTCTTCCCCGGATCCTCGAGGTGCCCGGCGTGCGCGGCGTCCACATCGGACTCAACGACCTGGGAATCGACGCGAAGATGCGCGATCGAGTCGAACTGCTCGTTTCCCCGTGGCTCGACACCATCTGCAGGGAGATTCGCGAGCGTGGACTTCCCCTCCACATCGGAGGGGTCGCGTCGGTCGCCGACGAGACGCTGCCGATCCCCCCCGAGCCGGTCATCGCCCGGCTCCTGGAACTCGGCGCATCCGGATCCCTGGTCACCCGCGTGTTGGCGAACCGCTGCCGCGATCTCGCGGGATGGAAGCGGGAGGTCGAGCTTCTCCACGACACGGTACGCCGCCTGCGACGCGATCCGGAGCACCGCCGACGCCAGGCCGTGCGCCTTCTGAACATCAGCCACACGGACCTGCACCGCGATCCGGAATCGAAATGATCCCGGCACCCGTCCGGATGGTCGAGCGCCTGAACACGATGAAGTCCGACCACCGGATCGAAGAGGAGGGCCTTCACCGGCCAGGCCCCGACCGTGCGCCGTCGCGGACGACCGGAATCTCGTCCAAACCGACGTCCGGAACATCAGGCCGGGTTGGACGGCGTTTTCAATTTCGAGTTTGACCCGCTCGGGTGGCGCGCTAGACTGGTGAGCTTCAACGATCGTTTCATCGAAAGAGCCCGCTTGAGAATCCGACAAATCACGCTCCCGCTGATCGCGGCCGTCGGCAGCGTCCTCACCGCGTCGGCCGATGGCCAGGTGCCCTTCGCCTTCGTCGACTCGCTCCAGTCCCTGGGCGACGACTACAGCGCCGGCGTCGCACTCGGCGACCTCGACGGCGACGGCGACCAGGATGCGTGGGTCGCGAACTACCTCGGACCGAACGACGTCTGGATCAACGACGGGCTGGGGATCTTCACCGACTCCGGACAGACCCTGGGAACCAGCAACAGCTATGCGGTCGCCCTCGGCGACGTCGATGGTGACGGCGACCTCGATTCGTGGGTCGCCAACTACCAGGGGCCGGACCGGGTCTGGATCAACGACGGCGACGGAGGTTTCTCGAACTCCGGACAGACCCTCGGAGGCAAGGACCTGAGCACCGCCGTGGCCCTCGGGGACCTGGACGCCGATGGCGATCTCGACGCGTGGGTCGCGAACGGATTCGGACAGCCCGACGCCGTCTGGCTCAACGACGGCGCGGGCAACTTCACGAACTCCGGCCAGACGCTCGGATCGAGTTTCAGCTATTCGGTCGCCCTCGGCGACCTCGACGCCGACGGCGATCTCGACGCCTGGGTCGCGAATCGCGACGAGGGCAACACGGTGTGGATCAACGACGGCGACGCGGGCTTCGAGGACTCCGGGCAGCGGCTCGGCTTCCGGGCCAGCTTCTCGGTCGCCCTCGGCGATCTCGACGCTGACGGGGATCTCGACGCGTGGGTCGCGAACTACGCCGGTGACCCCGACCTCGTCTGGGTGAACGACGGCGAAGGCGCCTTCACCGATTCCGGGCAGCGCCTGGGAGACGACTACGGCACCTCGGTCGCGCTCGGGGACTTCGACGAGGACGGTGATCTCGACGCGTGGGTCGCGAACTACCTCGAGCCCAACGCCGTCTGGATCAACGACGGGTCGGGATCGTTCCTCGACTCCGGCCGGGCGCTGGGAGACGAGCGCAGCTATTCGGTCGCACTCGGAGATCTCGACGAGGACGGCGATCTCGATGCCTGGGTCGCGAACGACGACGAACCCAACGCCGTCTGGACGAACATCGCGCAGGGAGCCTGCTGCATCGAGGGCCTCTGCGTCCAGTTGCAGGCGGACTTCTGCGAGAACGTCGGCGGCACCTACCTGGGCGGCGAATGCCTCGAAGTCGCGTGCCCGGATCCCGAAGCAACGGGGGCATGTTGCGTCGGGAGCGGATGCGACCAGCTCACCCGCGCGGTCTGCGATCGACTCGGCGGGACCTGGGTCGAGGGCGGGGCGTGCGATGACTGCCCGATGTCCTGCCAGGCCGACCTGAACGGCGACGGAATCGTGGATGCGGCCGATTTCGGACTGCTCATCGGCGCCTGGGGGTTCTGCCCCTGATCGAGCCGGCCCGGCGTCTCTCGACCCCTCCATGACCGGATGACCCCCATCGGCCCGCCCACGGATACCGATCTCACCGCCGCCTTCCGGCATGCATGACGGACGGCTCCGGGGCGGTGACTCCCCCGTTCGGGATCCTGCACGGACGCGTATCCGATCATCTCGGATGCCACGACCGATCGGGTCGCGGGGGAAGCGGGCAGGGCCCGGACGACGCTCGTCGGACCAGAACGACGACGTGCGCTCGATCACGACGCACCATGCCGCCGGTCCCGAACCGACCGGTGGCCCCTCGCGTATCCACGAGTCGAAAGTCCGCCAGAAGCGCGATACCGTATCCGAACGCCCCTCCATTCCTCGTGCCGAGTTCCTTCTCACGGATCAGTCGAATCATGCCTGTCCCCCACACCCGAATCCGCCGCCTCACGACGCCCCGCCGGTGCATCCAGATCGGTCTCCTGCTCATCCTGGCCGCCTGCACCCGAGACGATGTCGAAGGCACCCCGGTGGCATGGCCTGAACTCGTTCGCTTCGACGAGATCGCCTACCGTGCCGACGGGCTCGCCCGCACCGGTGATCTCGGTGCGGTGAACGACCTGCGTGCGGAACTGATCGAGACCGGCCTGGCCGTCACGCCTTCGACCATTCCCGCCGATGTCGCCGATCCCCGCGAGGTCGGAATCATCCTCGCGGACCTCACGAGCCTCGTCGAAGGTCTCTCCGCCACCGAAGACGCCGGGTCGACCGCGACCCTCGTGCTCGGACTGCATCCGGTGATCGAGCGCCTGATCACGGCCGCGGGCATGCCGCACGTCCACGCCAACGAAGGGCCGAACCAGGGCTTCCTCCAACCCGTCTTCGACTCGGAAGGCACGCAGGTGGGCACGGCCGAAGTCAAACTCCACGACGACGCCGGCGACCTCGAGGTCTGGCTCACCGTCGGGGGCTACGGGGGCGATCCGTGGCGACTCGGCGTGGAGACGACGCTCGTGCTGGAATTTCCCGACCTGGACCGCACGGTGACCCTCGCGGTCCGGGATCGGATCCGGAACGAGGACGAGTCCGGCGCCTCCACGATCATCGACGGGACCACGTCGTACTTCGTCTTCCCGGCCGAAACCGGCGAGGACGCCTCCTGGCTGATGGGCACGGAGTTCGCGGCCCGTGCCGAACTGCGTCTGGAGGATTCGACCACCGGCCCCTTCATCCTGCGCCCCCACGTCCACCGCGCGGACGACGAAGAGACGCCGTGACTCCGGCCTCGGATCGGGATCCGCCGCGGGCCCGAAGGAAAGGAACCTGATCATCGTCCGACTCCGCGACGTGCAGCTTCACCTCGGGAGGGCCGACCACGCCTCCTCCCTTCGTTTCCGGCTCCCCGCCTTCGACGCGGCCGCGGGGGAGACGGTGGCCATCACCGGACCGAGCGGCTGTGGAAAGAGCACCCTGCTCAACCTCGTCGCCGGCCTGCGGCGCGCCGACGAAGGCGAGGTGACCGTGGCCGGAACCGACCTCGCGACCCTCGGTACCGCCGGGCTCGACCGACACCGGGGCGCGCATTGCGGCATGGTCTTCCAGACCTTCCAACTCCTCGCACCCTTCACCGCAATCGAGAACGTCGCCATCGGCCTGCGGTTCGGAGCCCGGACATCCTCGCATCCGCGTGTCCGGGCCGGCGACGCCCTGCGCCGGGTCGGACTCGGCGACCGACTCCACGCCCGGCCGGACCAGCTCTCGGTCGGCGAACGACAGCGAATCGCCATCGCCCGCGCGATCGCGGGCGAAGCGCCCGTCCTGCTCGCCGACGAACCGACCGGCTCCCTCGACCCCACCACCGGCCGGGAAGTCTTCTCGTTGCTGCGCGACGTCGCCGCCGAGGACGATCGCACGCTGCTGATGGTGACCCACGACCCGGCGCTGGCCGCACAACTGACCCGGACGTTCGATTGCAGCGACCTCGTTCGTCCGATCGGGATCAATCCGACCGAGGAGGTCTCGACGACGTGAACCTCCTCTCCATGGCCTGTCGATACCTGAGGTTCCGGTGGCTGGTCACGACGCTGACCGTCGCGAGCATCGCCCTCGGAGCGGCGCTGGTCTGCGCCGTGCTCGCCCTGCGATACGAGTCCGACCGAGCCCTCTCGAGGGATGCCGGACTCTACGACCTCGTCGTCGGTGGCAAGGGGAGTCCACTACAGCTGGTGCTGGCCAGCGTCTATCACCTCGACACCCCGCCCGGCAACCTCCCCTATTCGGACTACGAGCGCCTGCGACGCGACCCGCGCGTCCGCTGGGCCGCGCCCATCGGACTCGGCGACAATTACCGCGGCTACCGCATCGTCGGGACCGAGCCGCACTTCTTCGACCTGACCGATCGGGAGGACGAGCCGTTCTTCCGCATCGCCCGGGGCCGGATCTTCGATGACCGGTTCGAGGTCGTCCTCGGAAGTCAGGTCGCGAAGGCCACCGGGCTCGACGTCGGCGACCAGTTCTTCGGCACCCACGGGCTGGTCCCGGTCCCCGGCGGCGAGGTCCATCGGGATTTTCCCTATCAGGTGAGCGGCATCCTCGACACGACCGGAACCGCCCAGGATCGTGCCATCTTCGCCACCCTGGAATCGGTCTGGGAGATACACGAGACCGAGGAACGCCTCCACTCGGCGATCCAGGGCAACGCCCTGCTCGGAAACGGGTCGGCGCGTGAAGCCAGCGCGGTCCTCCTGCGACTGGAGACTCCAGGCCTCCGACTCTGGATGACCGACGAGATCGGCGACCGGAGCGACGGCATCGCCGCGGTCCCGATCAACGAGATCCTGCGCTTCCAGCGCGGCGTGGTCGGTCCGGTCCAGCAGTCCCTCCTCGCGATCGCGGCCGCGGTCGTGATGGTCGCCTGCCTCACCGTGTTCATCACGCTCCACCAGGCCGGAGAACGGCGACGACGCGACATCGCCATCCTTCGCAGCCTCGGCGCCGTTCGCGGCGAGGTGGCGGCGCTGGTGTTCATCGAGGGCCTCATCCTCACCGGCGCGGGCGTCCTCGTCGGCCTGCTGATGGGCCACGGCGGCCTCGCCCTCGCATCCGGAGCCATCCGCGACGCCACGGGGCTCGTACTCGAACCGTGGCGAATCCCGTCAGTCGAGCTGTCCGCCCTCGGCGGAATGCTTGCCTGCGGCGCGATCGCCACCCTCTTCCCGGCGATCGCCTGCTACCGCCGCACTCCGATCGCCGATCTTCAATTGACGGACTGATCCTCGCCGAAGGGCCCCATACGCATGCACCCCGACCTCCGATCAACCTGTCTCGCCATCATCATCACCATTCCCGGAACCGGATGCGAACCGAATCCCGCCGAGGTCGCACCGCCCGCCGAACCCGTGGCGATCAGGCGATTCGATCCGACGAGCGCCGCACCGGTCCCGAAGATGACGACGACGCCGAGCACCGATGCCGATGCGGGGCTCGACGCGGAAGCGGATCCCGACGATCCGCCGATGATCGACTTTCCGATGCTGGACGAGGCCCGGCGGCTCGACTTCATCGAGGCCGGCCTCACCTTCCCGGAATCCCTGAAGGAACTCGACGGTCGTCGAGTGAGCCTCGTGGGGTTCATGGCGCCCTTCGACGACCTTCGAAACATGCGCCGCTGCATGATTCTGCCGAGTTACGTGGGGTGCAAGTTCTGCAGTCCGCCCAGCGTGACCCAGGTGGTGTTCGTCACGCAGGGCCGCGAGGATGATTCGGGGGTTCATCGATTCATCGACGCGCCGTGCCACGTCACCGGCACCCTGCGGCTGTCGCTTCCCGAGCGGACGCACGAAGGCCAGCGGCAGGGATTCATGTACTCGTTGGAGGATGCGGCCGTCACGGTCCACACCGAGGAGGCCCCCGAACGAGCCCCCGGACACGGGAATGCGCCGCACCAGCTCAGACTGCCACGACTGGCCCCGATCACCTCGACGGATCTGATCCGGGAGGTGGCCGAGATCGTCGACCTCCACCCCCGTCGGCCGATCGAGATCGAACGCGTCTCCGCCGGCGATTTCGAGGAGATCATCCGGACCGATCTCGAGCTCGCCTATCCCGAGGCCCACCGCGACGCCCGCTCGGACGCATTCCGCCTGCTCGGGCTGCTTCCGGAGAAGACCGACTGGATCGACACCCTCGCGGAGTTCCAGCTCTCTCGACGCGTCGCCGCCACGGACGATTCCGGCACGCGAATCCGCCTGCTCGATTCGGTCCCGGACGACCATCCCTACGTCCGGCTGCAACGCGTGGGCGAGATCGCCGACGCACTCGCACTGCAGCACTTCCCCCGCGATGGAATCGGATCATCGAAGGACGCCCCGAAGGCGGCTTCCGACGAGGATGACGACGCCCGTCGCGCGCACGACGGGCTCCGGCAGGGATTCCGAACCATGACCATCTACCGCTACGCGCGAGGCGCCGGCATTCCCGCCGGCGCCCGTCCGCCCGCCACGTTCATCCAGGATTCCAGGGACCGGCGACAGGGCCGGAACGAGATCAAGGGAGCCATCGAGTCCGCCCCTTTCGGACTCTGGGAGTCCGTTCCGGGAATCGTGGGTTCCTTCTTCGTCGACGCCCGGGTCGGCGACGCGGGCCCGCTTGCCGAGGCCGACGCCGCCCTTGCCCGACCACCCTCGACCACGATGGAGCTGTTCCGGCCGCGATGGTACGAGGACCCCGCGCGCTGGCGGCACGATCCGGTCCCGGCGGGGTTCGCCGAAGGCCTGCTCGACACCCGGCCCGTGCTCACCGATGTCCTCGGCATCGGGGGCCTCGTCCCGATTCTCTCGCAGTGGTACTCCTTCGAGGTCGCCAAGCGCCTCGCCGGTGGCTGGGCCGGCGACCGTTGGGCGCTCTGGCGACTTCCCGACGACGGTTCGGCGCTGTTGCTGGAGACCCGCTGGCAGGACGAGGCTTCGGCGATCCAGTTCCACGCGGCGATTCCCGACAATGATTCGTGGTTCGTGCCGCCACACCGGCCCGGAAGCAACCGAGTGCGGCTGCTGCGGGCGGATTCGCCAGCCGTGCTCGATCGCTTGAAGGCGACGCTGCCGGCGACGTGGCTCGACGAGGCGGACGGGGATCGGCCGCCAGGCGGGTCCGGCGTCGCCCCCTGACCGGGGTGTCGGGCATCGGCGTCGCAGGCCCCGATCGGGCAGATGCCGGAACCAGGTGCCGGTCGTCGACTCGAATCGATGCCCGCTCGAGGGGGCCAACCGCCGGCCCGCCTTCGATCGAACGGAGGAACCCCCTCGGAATCGAATGGTTCGGCCAGACCGTCGCCAGCCTGTGCTGGATCGCCAGTGTCTTCGTCTACGGTCTCGACGGCGCCGGCGACTACCTCCAAGTCTGCGCCGCGGCGGCGTGGCTTCTCGCCAACATCACGGCCGCGATGCCCGCCCGACGGGGCTCCAGTTCCGAACCGAGGAATCCATGATCCGAA
>NYWD01000055.1 GCA_002684855.1 Planctomycetaceae bacterium
TCGAGGCGAGACGGGTCGAGTGGCGTGGTGGCGACTATCGAATCCACGCCGCCAGCATCTCGGCCGATCGTGCGAGGTCATGGTCGTGTCGGGTGCGGGCGGACCTGATGCTCGCCGACTGGTTCGCCTCCCGGTCCCGGGAGAACATCGCCCGCGAATTTCGCAAGCGATCGCGCTCCGCCGCGCGGCGCGCAGCGCGTGAACGATGGCACGCGGGCGCGAGGAATTCGGCGGCGAGGGAACTGCTGCATCAAGCGGTCGTCGGACCCGACTTCAAGGCGGTGGCCGTTCTCGCCCGGTTGGCCTGCGGCCTGGAACGTCCGTCGATCCGGGGCGGCGGTTGACCGATTCCGACGCGACGCGGCCCCCGTCGGGGACGGGGGCCGCGTCGTCGTCGGTCTGAACGGTCGAGATCTTCAGGCGGTGGTCGTCGACCTTCCCGCGTCGATCCGCTCGCGAGCGTATGCGACGGCCGCGTCGTAGGCGCTCGCATGGCTCGCGGTCCGCTGGAGGATCTCCAGCGTCGTCCCTTCGATCCGGTCGACCTTCTCATCGACCTGGGCCTCGGTCAGGCCGAGGTACAGGCCCGCGAGACGGATGACGCCTCCGGCGTTCGAGACGAAGTCCGGTGCGTAGACGACTCCTCGGTCCTTGAGCAGCTGGCCGTCAGACACCGGTGCCGCGAGGATGTTGTTCGCGGTTCCGCAGACGATCGGGGCGGTGAGGGTCGGGATGTTCTTCGAGTCGAGCACGGCGCCGAGGGCGCAGGGCGCGAGGATGTCGACCTCTTCGAGGGTGAAGAGATCCTCGTCGTCGCCCAGCACCCGGACTCCGAGTTCGTCCTGCGCCCGTCGGATGGCGTGCGGGTTGACGTCGGTGGCGACGACTTCACCGCCCGCCTCTCGAACCAGGCGTGCGAGCTTGAATCCGGTCGCGCCGAGCCCCTGGATCCCGACCGTGACCCCGTGGAAGTCGAGCGGGCGTCCGGCGAACGCCAGGCAGGCCTTCATCGAGTTGAAGCAGCCCAGGCTGGTGAAGGGTGACGGATCGCCGCCGTTGTCCTCGTCGCCCATGACGTGCGTGGACTCGTCCCGCATCCAGGCGCAGAACTGCGGGCTGACGCCGACGTCCTCGGCGGCGATGTACGCGCCCTGGAAGGTGTCGACGAATCGCCCCATCGCACGGGCCTGCGCCTCGGTCGGTTCCTGGCCGGGCGTGTCGAGGAGGATCACGCTCTTCGCCCCGCCCATCGCGAGGTCCGCGGCGGCCGCCTTGTAGGTCATGCCCTCGGAAAGCCGGAGGACGTCCATGATGCCGTCCGCTTCGTTCGCATAGCACCAGCGTCGGGTTCCGCCGAGGGCGTTCCCGAGGGTGGTGTCGTGGACCGCGATGATGGCGCGAAGTCCGCTTTCGGGATCCTGGTGGAACGCCACTCGCTCGTGGCCCATCACGGTCATGTTCTGCAGAAGCTTCATCGCACGGGTTCTCCTTGTGGTCGGATCGTACGCGAGTTCGTCCTCAGACCTTTTCGCCTTCGAAGACGGAACCTTCACCGAACTGCTGTATCTGGCCCTGGTCGGCGTGGAAGCCGCGGCCGTCCCGCCCCCGGGCGTCGGCGACGGGGCTGGTCTCCGGAGTCACGTAGTCCTCCGTCGGATACTGGTCGACCCACTCCAGCACGCTCAGTCCGGTGCGCCGGGTGATGGCGTCGTCGTTCGACCGGAGACTCCGCATCGCCTCGGCGAACGCCGCGTTGCCGTGGGCGCAGAGGTGTTCGATGACCTTCATCTCGTGCTCGAGCGCGGCCCCGTCGAGGCCCTTCCGAAGGTTGGAATCGCACTTCGAGAGCGAACAGAGCATGGCGTGGATCCAGAGCACGCCGAGCGAGAGTCGTTCCTGGACGAACTGGTTGGTGATCAGCGATTCCTCGTGCTCCTTGAACATCATCTTCACCTGATGGCTGAACTCCCGGATCCGGAGCATGCATTCCTCGACGTGGTGGATGATCCGGTCGTGGGCCTTCCCGGCCCGAGGGGCCGCGGGACGGATCCCGAGGAAGAGCTGCGACGCGATCTTGACGCCCGCCCCGATGTTGCGGAACGGGTCGTTCTTGACCGAGAGCATCCACTCGCCCAGCTGCTTCGAGCCGTACGCGAAGACGAAGGAGTGCATCACGTCGTTCGCGCCCTCGACGATGGTGTTGATCCGGCTGTCCCGCCACATCCGCTCGACGCGGTTCTCCGTCATGTACGACTCGCCACCCATGATCTGGAGGCAGTCGTTGACGGTCCGGTAGCCCCATTCGGAGCAGAAGACCTTGCACATCGCGGTCTCCAGCATGATGTCCTCGTCGTGTCGGTCGAGGAATCCGGTCGTCATGTAGAGCATGGCGTCCATCGCGTAGACCCACGCCGCCATGTCGGCGAGCTTTCGCTGCACGAGTTCGAACTCACCGAGGGAGCGATCGAACTGGTACCGGTACTTCGCCCACTTCGCCGACTGCTCGAGGCCGAAGCGGGCCGCGCCCACCATGCCGGCGGAAAGCGTGCATCTTCCGTAGTTCAGACAGGTGAGGGCGACGTTGAGTCCGCGTCCCTCCTTGTGCAGCAGATTCTCGACCGGCACCTTCACGTCCTTGAGCCGGATCCGGGCCTGCCAGGTGCCGCGGATGCCGCACTTGGATCGGTTCCGACTGTAGATGTCGACCCCCTCCATGTCCGGAGTGCAGATCAGCGCGGTCACCTTGTCCTTGGTCTCGCCGCTGCGGGGATCCACGATCCGATGCTTCGCCATGACGGTGAAGAGCCCGGACAGGGCGCCCGACGTCGCCCACTTCTTCTCGCCGTTGAGAATGTAGTGGGTGCCGTCCTCGCTCAGTTCGCAGCGTGTCTCCTGGCCGCCCGCGTCGCAGCCCACGTTCGGTTCAGAGAGGCAGAAGGCGCTGAGGGTGTCCTTCGCCATGCGGGGCAGGAATCTCGACTTCTGCTCCTCGCTCCCGAAGAGCATCAGGGCCTTGCACCCGATCGACTGATGCGCCGACACCAGGACCGCCGTGGAGCCGCAGGAGCGCCCGATGCGCTCGAGGACGCGGTTGTAGCTGGTGATGCCCAGCCCGAGTCCGCCGAACTCGGAGGGGATGGTCATGCCGAGGACGCCGATCTCGAAGAGCCGCTTGATCGCCCACTGGGGGATCTCCTGGTCCCGGTCGATCTCGATCGCGGGATGTTCGTTCTTCATGTACTCGTCGAGGGCGGCGAGGAGCTGGTCGCACTTCGCCGTCTCCTCCGCCGAGACCTCCGGGTAGGGGAAGAGGATGTTCTCCCGGAAGTTGCCCCAGAACATGTTCTTCACGAATCCCATGTTCTCGGGATCGGCGCCGAGCATCTCCTGTGCCTGTTCGATCTGCTTGCGATCGCGTTCGGAGACGTTCTTGAGATCCTTGGCGAGGTCGGTGGAGGCCATCGTGTTCACTCCGGGTCGGGCTTGGGCGTCGGCGGATCCGGGTGGATGCCGCCGAGGCGTGGGGTCGAAGGAAGGCACCGCCGGTCGGCGGCGGGATTCCGAAAGAGATCCGTTCAGGCCTTCGAGAGGAAGGCCTCGAGCCGCGTCCGCGCGGTCTCGGTGTGTCGAAGTCCGGTGAGCAGTCGTCGCTCGGCGGCGATCGCCGAATCCCAGCCTTCCGACAGACCGGTGCGGACGGCTTCGAAGACGGCGTTCGCCGCGTCATCGGGATCGATCGCCGCGGCCGCGGCGTCGAGACCCGTCGCGATCGATTCCCGGTTCGAGTCGTTGATCGATCTCGGGGCGGCGTGGGCGATGCGGTCCTGTTCCGCGCCGGCGTGTTCCCGGATCCAGGTGTACGCGGCGGTTCGGAGGTCGCGGGCCGGGACGACGAGATCGAGAAGGCCCTCCGGGGCCTCGTTCGCCTTGAAGGTGCGACCCGAGGCGGTCGCCTCGATCGCGAGCGCGGGATCGATCCGCGCCGGAAGCATCTGCGTCCCGCCCCAGCCCGGGCAGAGGCCGAGCCCCGATTCGGGAAGTCCGATCCTCCAGGGCTTGTCGTCGGTGCCCACCACGGTCCCGACCAGCGCATCGCAGTGCATCGCGATCTCGAGGCCACCACCGAGCGTCGCACCGTTGATCGCGGCCACGGTGGGACATGCGAGGGCGGCGATCCTCCGGTACGCGGCGGCGCCCTTCTCCAGGTAGGCCAGGAGGGCGTCGTCGTCGAGTGCGTCGATCTCCGCGAGATCGGCGCCGGCCACGAACACGCGTTCGCTGTCGCTCGCGAGGACGAACCCGGTCGGCGTCGGTCCCTCGGCGATCTCGATCATCGTGGCGTCGATCGCGTCGAGGAGCCAGGCATCGAGGACCACCACGCCGCCCCGCGGCTTGGCGGGATTGGGAATCAGTCGCAGGGTGGTGATTCCGTCTTCGGTGCGGTCGACGGGCAGGATGGTGTCGGTCGTGGTCATGTCGGCGGTGATCCCGTGGCCACTCGCGGGAGGCGGGCGGTGGGTTCCAACGGTGGGTGGGCGGAGCGCGGTCGGAGGGGGGCGGGCGTCGGATCTTTCCGGTGTCTGGCACCGGGTTTAACGCATTCGCCATGATAGCCGATGTCGATGTCGTTTTATCGTCGAAAACGGGGCTGCGATCGGTCGAACGGGGCTTCCCGCCCGCCCAGAGGTCGAGCATGCCGTGAATCCACGGCGGGTTCGAGCGTTCACCGGCCCGATGCCCGGTTGACGATCTGAACGGGGGGGCGAGGGCGGCGGCCGAAGCGATGGTCGTTATCAGACGCGCAGGCCGCCCGATGGCAGGTGGCCGTCGACCGTCGGACGGTCCGATCCGTCAGCCCGGATCCGACGTCGCGAGCGTGAGCGGGCGGACCTCGAGGATGCCACCGGTGGGCGATGCGAGGACGGCGAGCACGCCGCCCTCGGCGCCGAAGTAGGGGGCCACGTGCTCCTCCACGAACCGCTCGTCGACCCGCCAGCGACGCTGGCTCGACCGATGGTTGTGTCCGGCCAGGAAGACCGCCTCGTCGCGTCGCGCGATCATGTCGAGCAGGCGTCGCTTTCGCATCGCCACCGTGGTGTCGGTGGTGTCGTAGTCGTCCCACCAGCCGTCACTCGTGCTCAACGGATAGTGCTGCACGAAGATCGCGGGGCGCGAGGCGCCTTCCGCCAGCAACGACTCCATCGCCTCGATCTGCGGTACGGCGCTCACGAACGTCTGGCAACCGGCGCCGCCGCCGAGGAGGTTGCAGGTGATCGGCCACCCGTCCGGATACTCGTACGAGGGCTGGTAGAGGAAGGTGTTGAAGTTCACGATGTCCACGCCGCGATAGGTCGCGTGGAACGTGACGGGACCGTGATCCGCGGTCGGGCCGATCTCCCGGTAGGCGAGGTCCGGCGCGATCTCCGCGGACCGGCGGTAGGTCTCGCGGGTGAAGGCGGTGGTCGACTCGTTCGATCGATGACCCGCCAGTGAATGGCTCGGACCGTCGCCCCAGGATTCCGGTTCCCAGTCGTGGTTTCCGAATCCCGCGAGGACCGGGATCCCGGAGGCGAGGAACGGTTCCCAGATCGGCATGTCGAGTTCGATCGAGGTCTGGCGATCCTTGCTGATGTCGCCGCCGATGATCACGAGCGCGGGATCGATCTCGTGGGTCCGGCCGTCACCGATCCGGAACCACTCGTGACGCGTGTCGCCCAACGCGAGGAGACGCTCGACGTATTCCCCGAGTTCGGCCGCGGTGTTCCCCCGCATGCGGGCCTCGGGATCACCGATGAAGATCACCGTGAAGGCGTCCGCGGAAGCGATCGGCGCGTCCGTCACGGACGTCGACGCATCGTGGATCCGGAGCGGCGGTCGGGTCGTGGCGCAGGCCACGGCGATCAGCGCGGCCGGCAGGCCGACGAGCACCATTGGCAGCGCGACCGTCCTGATCCTCCGCCGGGTCATCGCTTGAAGAGCGTCCGCAGCCGCGCCTGCGCGTCCTCGGTCTGGATGAGTTCGGCGGAGATCTCGGCGCCCTTCGAGAGCTGGGCGTCGTCGAGCGATCCGTCGAGTTCGTTGAGCCACCGCTTCGTCGCGGCGATCGCCTCGGGGCCGCCCTTCGCCAGGCGTTCCGCGAACGCGGTGGTCGAGGATTCAAGTTCCTCCATCGGCACCAGGTGCGTCGCGAGTCCTGCGTCGAATCCGGCTTCGCCGCCCATGGTGCCGCCCGCGAGGAGCATCGCCCGCGCCCGACCCGCACCGATCCGCTTGACGAGGAAGGGCGCGACGACCGCGGGACAGATCCCGAGATCGACCTCGGGGTAGCCGAGTTTCGCCTCGGGGTGCGTGAACGAGAAGTCGCAGACCACCATGAGCCCGCATCCGCCGCCGATCGCCGCCCCCTGGACCCGGGCGATGGTCGGGACGTCCAGCCGGCGGATGCGACGGCTGACCGCGGCGAGTCGACGAAGCATGTCGCCCATGAGGATCGGATCGTCCTGCACCGCCTTGAGATCCATGCCGGCGCAGAAGCCCTTGCCGGCCCCGGCGAGCACCATCACCCGGACGTCTGCGAGGCCCGATTCGATCCTGGCGAGGGCCTCCACCATCGCCGCGATCATCTCGAGGGACAGGGCGTTCCGGGCATCGGGTCGGTTGAGGGTGAGTGTCGCGACGGCGCCGTCGGTGGTGAGCGTGACGAGTTCGGTGTCGAGTTCGATGGTGTTCATGGCGGTCATTGGATCCACTTCCAGGTTCCGAGGCAAGCGCTCGCCGATCGGAGCGGGGCGTGGACGAACCCGCTTCAGCCCCAGATCCTTCGCCCGCACTCGCTGCACCGCTTCGGGAAGCTGACGCCGCTCAGGTCGTATCCGCAGAAGGGACAGCGTCCGTCCCGGAGTCTTCCGACCATGCTCCGACGCCGACCGCGCCGGGCGATCACGCTTCCGAACTGGATCGTCCGGATCGCGAGGATGCTCCCGACGAAGAGGAGGATCCAGAGCGTCGCGGCGGCGGCGAGGGTCGCCGACCAGGATCGCCTGGTGACCGCGGATCGTGATCGGACGTCTTCGACCAGGTCGCGTCTTCGTTCGGAGATCATCACTTCCATCGAGACGTCGAGTCCGTCGAACAGGTCGACGTCGGTCGCGTCCCGGAGCTCGGAAAGCCCGATCGAGGCGTCGCGACGAGCGAGGTCGACGACCACGTCCGGATCCGCGAGCGGCACCGTCGGAAGCTCCAGCGGCGCGACGGTGGTCCGACTCGCGAAGGGCCATCCGTGATCGATGGTCCGACGGCGGATCTCGACGGTCGCCAGCGGACTTCCGAACGGCCACGGAGCCCCGGCGGAATCCTCTCGGACGATGACGCCCCGAAGCGGGGTTCCGCGGTCGTCCCGTCCCAGGCGGACGGTCGCGAGGGTTTCGGTGGAGACCCGGGCCACGTTGGCGTCGAGGACGAACGCGAGCACGAAGCCCAGGGGAAGGGAGAGGAGGAGACTCCAGTCGATCGCCTTCGTCCAGGGGGTTCGATCCCGCGTCGCCGACTGTCGCTCGATGCGCCGCAGGCGGCGGAGGACGATCGTGATCGGATTCCAGGTGCGCCGCCGTGCCATCNCGCGCTCTTCATCGGGCTTCGGTCGTCGGGACCCGTCGTCCCGGATTCGACGGGATCATCCCAGATTCNCGCTCGATGAACCGGATCGGGACCGTGTGGACCGTCGCNACGGCCCGGTGGGATCAACCCCGGTCTTCGGCCGCCCGTTTCCTCGCCATCACCGCTTCGATCCTGCTCCGGAACTCCTCGGAATCCGACGTTGCGAGGCTGGCTGCGAGCGATCGGGAGAACACCTCCGGATCGACGGTGCCGTCGAGGTCGTTCTGGAATCGCTTGGTTGCGCGGAGCGTCGCGGCGTCCATCGCCCCGAGCCGATCGCACAGGACCGTGACCGCCTCCCCGAGCGCGCCGCGATCGGGGTGCGTCGCCGCGGCGAGACCCGTCCGGACGGCAGCGTCGGCATCGAGGAACTCCCCGGAGAGGGTCAGGGCCCGGGCGGCGCCGGGCGACGTGCCCGGAACGAGCGTCGCGAGACTCACCGCGGGGGAGATGCCGAGACGGTGGACCGGGTAACCGAACGCGGCGTCCGGGCCGGCGTGGACGATGTCGCACGCCGAGACGAGGGCGCAGCCTCCGGCGAGGGCCGGACCGTGGACTTCGGCGACCACCACCGCGTCGAGGTGTCGAAGCCGCCGGCAGATCGCCCCGAGGCGTCGTAGAAAGGATGGAAGCGCGCCTTCGGCCATGGCGTTCAGATCGAAACCGGCGCAGAACGCCGGTCCCTCGCCACGGATCCGCAGGACGTGGCAGGAGTTCGCACGGGTCGCCGCCTCCACTCGGTCGAGACATCCTTCGAGATCGTCGAGGAGATCATGGGACATCGCGTTTCGCCGATCCGGATCGTTGAGGACGATGGTCGCGATCGGTGCGTCGAAGTGGAGCACCACGCTGGCGGAGGTGTCGTCGGTCTCGGGCATGTGGGGAGTATGACGAAGTCTTCGCCAGCGGTGGGGCGTCCACCGGACCGCGTTCGAATCAACGGACCATGACGACGACCCGCCGGGTCGACGGGCGATTACGGAATTCACACAGGTACAAGCCTTGCCAGGTACCGAGGGCGAGCCGGCCCTCGACGACGGGGATCGAGACCGCGGTTCCGGTCAGGATCGCCTTCAGGTGACTGGGCATGTCGTCGCGGCCCTCGTCGACGTGCGTGTACCAGGATTCGCCTTCGGGGGCGATCCGGTCGAACCACGCCTCCATGTCGCGTCGTGCCGACGGATCCGCGTTCTCCTGGATGCAGACGCCCGCGGAGGTGTGTCGCACGAACACGGTGCAGAGCGCCTCGTCGAGGCCGGCATCGCGGACGACTTCCGCGACCATCGAGGTGATCTCGTGCAGCCCGCGTCGGCGCCCCGTGACCTCGATGGTCCGGTTCACGACGTTTCCTCCGGACCAGGCGCGTTCCACCGGATCACGGTGCGGTACTCGTGCTCGAAGCCGAGCACGCAGTAGGTCCCGGTGCCGAGGTCGAACATCCGACCGTCTTCCGGGGGCAGTCCCAGCCAGGTCGCGGCGAGCACGCGGAGATAGTGTCCGTGAGCGACCAGTGCGACGTCGCCGGTCGCGGCGAGGGCCCGGTCGATCACGCGTCTTGCGCGGGCCGCCACCTCGGCGCCGGTCTCGCCGTTCGGACAGGGATGCGACCACACCGTCCAGCCGGGGACCGTCTCGCGAATCACCTTGGTGGTGATGCCCTCGTAGTCGCCGTAGTTCCATTCCCGGAGATCGGCATCGATCGTCTCGGCGTCACCGAGGCCGAGGAGCTCCGCGGTGCGACGCGCCCGCTGGAGCGGGCTGCAGAGCACGAGGCCGAAATGACGGGCGTCCACGACGGGTCGAAGGCGCCGGGCCACCTCCTCGCCCTCCGGGAGCAGGGGAAGATCGGTGACCCCGGTGTGGCGACCGTTCCTCGACCACTCGGTGGCGGCGTGCCGCAGAAGCCAGATCTGTTTCGTCGGATCGGACATTTTCGGACTCCCGTCCCTCAGTCGGATTTCGCGTGGGTGTGGAGTCGGGACGCGTCGAGCCGTCCGTCGGCATACAGATCGAGCAGCTCCGCCGGCACCCCGACGACGAGGCCCGCGCGATCGTACAGTCGTTCGACCTGCCGCCGCACCTCGTCGTCGAGACGACCGGCCCGGGGCCCGGCATTCGATCCCGGGCCGACCAGTCGGCTTCGAACCGCGACCTCGACGCCCTGCTCGCGATCGAACATGCTGATCGGAGCCCGTTCCGGCGAAAACGCCGCGGGGAGCGGATCACCTTCCCCGAGCATCTCGTTCACGAGTCGACGCGCGATCTCGGGGGCGGCGGTCACACCGTCGCGCCGGGTGCCGGTGGCGATCCACAGTCCCGGCAGGCTCGTTGCGCCCAGCAGCGGAAAGCCGTCCTCGGCGATCGGGCGATGTCCGGTGACCATCCGGCATTCCGCGTGCCGGAGATCGGCGGAGATCTCGTCCATCGCCGATTGCAGGACGAGGTGCAGCGACCCGAGTCGGGCGTGGGCCCGGGGCTCCGCGGACACCACGTTGGTCGCGCCGAGGTAGAACCGGTCGGACCCGGATGGAACGTGGTAGACCCCGAGTCCGGCGCCGCGGTTGGGCGTCCGAAGCACTTCGGCGGGCATGGCCAGGTCGGGTGTGGCGCGACACCGGAGGCCGACGCCGGTTCCATGGAGGATGCGTGGAACGCGACCGACGAGCTCCGGGATCCGACGAAGCAGTCCGTCGCTCGCGGCACCGGCGGCCACCACGATCCGTTTCGCCCGGACTTCCCGGCCAAGATCGCATCGGACGATCCCGTCACGCACGGACTCCGCCCGACCGTCGAGCCGTTCGATCCCGAGGGCGCCCGCGGCCCCGTCGAGCAGCGCAATCACCGCGACGGCGTCGACGGCGCCGTCGCCCGGGATCCGGACTCCGCGCGAGGCTCGGAGGTGGGCGGCCGGCCGGTATCCGCG
>NYWD01000056.1 GCA_002684855.1 Planctomycetaceae bacterium
TCTGGAACGCCTTCGGTCGTGATCATGCGCCCAGGTCTCATCGCTTCCGTACCGAGAACGCTCGATGCCCAGTGTTCGTGAAATCGCGGAGATCGCAAACGTTTCGATCGGAACGGTGTCGCGAGTTCTCAACAACCGTCCGCACGTCAGCGAGAAGTCGCGGGCGAAGGTCCTCAAGGCGGCCAACGCGATCCGTGATGATCTCGTGGCCGGCAGTCGCAAGACCGCGACCGCGATCGCCCTGGTCTACCGGGGCGAATCCTCGCTCTACTCGGAATTCGATGCGGCCATCCTGCACGGCGTCGTCACCGAACTCGAGCAGACCCATCACGATCTCGTGCTGATCAATGCCGGGCGACGGCGGGAATCGGGTGAATCACTCGCCCAGATGCTGCTGCGCCGAGGCGTGGCCGGAGCGCTGCTGCGGACCACGAGCTCGACCCGGGACATGTGCCGGGAGCTGGCCGACGCCCGTTTTCCGACGGTCCTCATCGCCGACGAGTTCGACAGTCCCTACGTGGGGAGCGTCCGGGCGTCCGCGGCTTCCGCGATCGAGCGGGGCCTGAACCACCTGGTCCATCTCGGACACCGGAAGATCGCGATCGGTCTCAACGAGGTGGACGACTTCGATCATGCGGAGCGTCTCGCCGTGTACCGGCGGGTCCTGCACGCCGCGGGCATCTCGATCGAACCCCAGTGGGTCGTGCGCGGACCCGCCTACACCTCCAGCGGCGGCGCGACGCTTCGGCAGGTCATGTCGCTTCCCGATCGTCCGACCGCCATCTTCGTCACGGATCCGGCCCTCGGCGAGGGACTCGCGGTCGAAGCACTGCGGATGGGGGTGAGGATCCCGCGAGATCTCTCGGTGGTCGGATTCGACGACTCGAATCGACGATTCACCACCTTTCCGCGGATCTCCTCGATCTGCCAGAACACCGATCTCCTCGGCCGGACCGCGATCCAGCACCTGCTCGACATCATCACCAAGACGACCGAGCCACGACGCCTGCGGCTCGAATGCGGCTTCGAACCCCTCGATTCCACGGCCCCGCCGATGGAACAGGGCTGACCGACCAGCGATTCCCCGATTCGCCCACCTTCAAACATCAACGAGACCCACACGCAGATGAACCACCGCCCAACCGACACGCGAAGCCTCGCCACCCTGGCGATCACCACCGCACTCGCGGCCTCCGCCTCGAGCGTGGCCGACGTGGACATCATCGCGCTCGACTTCGGCGCGGGCAAGAACGCCGCGCCCGTCTACACGGGTGAGTTCGACGGGACCGGTGGCTTCATCGGCTTCGGAATCACCGCCGACGGCGTCGTCGAGAGTCCCTCCATGGACATCGGCAACGGCGTGACCCTCAGCTTCACCAACGTCAGTGGTTGGAACAACAGCAACAACGACACCTCGGACGTCGACACCCTGCTCTGGGACCACATCTTCTCCGCGAGCGTCGGCGCCGACGATTCCGTGTCGTTCGAACTCGCCGGCCTCGCCCCCGACGACCTCGTCGTCCTCGAATTCCTGGACAAGGCCGACGGCTCCGCGTTGGTGACCTTCGGAGGCATGGACACGCTCGTCGACGCGAACGGACTCGGCTTCGTCGACGTCTCGGGCGGCGGCGTCACCGGATCGGAGAGTTACGGCGGTTCCTTCACCGGCGCCTCCGGATCGGGCGAAGGCAATCTCGCGGCGGCTCGAATCACCATCATCTCGGACGGCGGAGGCGGCGGAGGAGGTTGCCCCGGCGACTTCAACGGGGACGGCATCGTCGACGGTGCCGACTTCGGATTCCTCCTGGGCGCCTGGGGAGCGTGCGGCGGATGCCCGGAGGACATGAACGGGGACGGCTTCGTCAACGGCGCCGACATCGGCGGGTTCCTCGTCGTCTGGGGCGAGTGTCCGCCCGCGGGTGACTCCGGGGCCTGCTGCGTCGGCACGGCGTGCTTCGACGTGAGCGCCGGCGACTGCGCGACCCTCGGCGGCACCTTCGCCGGGGAGGGGACCAGCTGCGTCGACACCGAATGCACCGTCCCCGAGGACTGTCCCGCGTGCGACTGCTGCGACGCGACCGGGAACATCGGCTGCTCCGACGCCGAGTGCTCCAACCTCGTCTGCTTCATCGATCCCGCCTGCTGCACCGACGGCTGGGACGCCGGTTGCGTGAAGATCGCCGAGACCGAGTGCAACGGTTGCGACGGGACGACCGCCGCGACCGTGGCCGCCCTCGACTTCGGCACCGGTGGCGGAAACGGACCGGTGTACGCGGGGATGTTCGATGGCGCGAAGGGGTTCGAAGGCTTCGAGATCAGCGAGAACGGCGTGGTCGAGAGTCCTTCGATCGAAATCGGCGGCGGCGTCACCCTGAGCTTCACCAACGTCAGTGGCTGGAACAACAGCAACAGCGAGGTGAACGACATCAACACCCTCCTCGGCGACCACTTCTTCTCGGCGGCGCTCGATGCGGACGATCCGGTCGGCTTCGAGATCACGGGGCTCGATCCGGACCAGACGGTCGTCCTGGAGTTCGTGGACCGCGCCGGTACGGAGCGGGCGCTGGTCACCTTCGACGGCCTGACCACGCTGGTCGACAACGACACGGTCTTCACGGACGTCTCCGGCGGCGGCGTGACCGGTTCGTCCAGCTACATCGGCTGGTTCACCGGTGGCGACGGCTCGGGGGAGGGCAACCTCTCCGGGGCCCGAATCCTCGTCTTCGGCGAGGGTGGCAATCCCGGCGGCGGGGGTGGGGGCGATGGTGACTGCCCCGACTGCGACTGCTGCGAGGCCAACGGCAACACCAGCTGCTCCGACGCGGCCTGCACCGCGGCCGTGTGCCAGGTCGATCCGATCTGCTGCGAGTTCGGATGGGACACGGTCTGCGCCTCGATCGCGGAGGACCAATGCAACGGCTGCGAGGGTGATGCGCCGTGACTCGAACGTGAGACCGTCCACTCGATCCGCGCCCGTCGGACGGCGCGGGTGGATCGAGGGCGGGATCCCCTGATTCCTTCTGCTTCTTCGTTCAACCAGGAGAAAAGACCGAATTCATCCACGAGGTTCGAGATTCGCAGATCGCGCGAACGCGGATCCTCCGAGAAGTCTCCCGACATCATCGCCCGTCCGGCCGGACCGCCTCCACCACCGTCGGTGGTCGATCCGTCCGACCGGGACCACGATTTCACCGGTGGGGACCACGCTGGTCCGCCGCCACCGTTCCTCTTCCCACACCTTCCAGATTCCGGATGCCTCCGGAACCCCCCCGTATCGAATTGGAGAGTCAGAGAAATGACACGCAACACCAAGTTTGGAACCATGTTCCGGGGCCTCACCATGGCCGCGGGACTGGCCGTCGGGCTCTTCGCCGGCCAGGCCGTCGCGGACACCACCACGACCGCCGTCGACTTCGGCATGACCGGCGACAACTGCGGCCCGAGCCCCGTCTACGCCGGAACCTTCGACGGCACCAGCGGCTTCATCGGCATGGAGATCGGCAACTGCGGCGATCAGGTCGACGTGAGCGTCGACATCGGCGGCGGTGCGACGTTCTCCTTCACCAACGTCACCGGTTGGAACAACACCGACACCAACGACGTCAACGACGTCCGTGCCCTCACGGGTGATCACTTCTTCTCCAACTGGGCGGGCAGCGGTCCGGTCAGCTTCGCCTTCGACGGACTCGACCCGAACGACATCCTCGTCGTCGACTTCGCCGATCGCAAGGGCGGCGAGCGGGCCCTCGTCACCTTCGAAGGCGTCGACACCATGGTCGACGGCGTCGTCGGTGACGACGGGGTGTTCACCAACGTCGGCGTCGTGACCGGCTCCTCGAGCTACAGCGGTTCCTTCACCGGCCCCAACGGCGACGGCGAGGGCAACCTCAGCGCCGCTCGAATCACGGTGATCCGGGCCGGCAAGGGCAGCGGCCCGACCGGCGCCTGCTGCTTCGGCGAAAGCTGCTGGGACGTCGGCGGCAACGACTGCGTCGCGGCCGGCGGCGAGTTCGGCGGCGAGGGCTCGGTCTGCGATGCGAGCAGCTGCCTGCCCCCGGAACTCCTGGAATGCTGCGTCGAGGGTGAACTTCCGTCGTGCCTCGACGTGGAATGCGCCAACTCCGTCTGCGTCATCGATCCCGACTGCTGCCTCCTGCTGTGGGACGCGGACTGCGCCGAGATGGCCATCGACATCTGCAACGGTTGTGACGGCACCACCAACATCCAGGTGGCCGCGATCGACTTCGGCATGGTCGGGGCCAACTGCGGTGGGCCGACCCCGGTCTACAGCGGCATCTTCGACGCCACCGGCAACTTCCAGGCCATGGAGATCCAGGACTGCGGTCAGCAGATCGACGTCTCCTACGATCTCGGTAACGGCGCGAGCTTCAGCTTCACGAACGTCACCGGCTGGAACAACACCGACGGCGTCCCTGACAGCAGCCCGCAGGCCCTGACCGGTGACCACTTCTTCTCCAACTGGGACAACAGCGGCCCGGTCAGCTTCTCGCTGAACGGTCTCAACCCCTGCGACACCGTGATCCTCGAATTCGCGGATCGTCGTGGCGGTGAGCGGGCCCTGGTCACCTTCGAGGGCGTCGACACGCTGATCGACGGCGTCCCCGACGGCGACGGCAGCGGTGTCTTCACCGGCGTCGGCGAGGTCTCCGGAAGCGACGTCTACGGCGGTTCCTTCACCGGACCCGACGGCGGCGGCGAAGGCAACCTCGCAGCGGCCAAGATCGTCATCATCCCCGGCGAGGACTGCGGATCCTGCCCGGGCGACCTCAATGGCGACGACGTCGTCAACGCGGCCGACCTCGGACTGCTCATCGGCGAGTGGGGTTGCAAGGGCACCTGCTCCGGCGACCTCAACGGTGACGGCATGGTCAACGCCGCCGATCTCGGCCTGCTCATCGGCTACTGGGGACCGTGCCCCTGAGTCGACGGTCGTTCGCAAGACCACCATCTCCGGCGGGGACGTCCGCGTCCCCGCCGGAATTCGGTCGGGGAAACACCGGGGCCCACGGGCCCCTTCCGATGAACCATGCAGACCCGGTGCGGGCGGTGAACCGCCCGCACCGGGTCGTGTCTATCATCCGTCGAAACGCGGTTTCGCGACCACCACTGGAGCCCCGGAAGAACATGAAACCAGTCCGCTTCGGAACCGCAANGCTTNTCCGNCTCGCGATCACGGCGACCCTGTGCGGCAACACGGCCGCCGCGACCGCGGCNGATCCTCCCGATTCCGCCGCCGCCCCCCAGCGAAGGCTCTTCACGGAGCTGGATCCCGGGAAGACCGGNCTGGACTTCGTGAATCCCCTCATCNCGGACCACCCTCGAAACTATCTCTATCCCTTCGGATACGCCTGTGGCGGGGTGAGCATCGGCGACCTCGACGGAGATGATCGTGCCGACGTCTTCTGCGTGGGAGGGCCGGGGAAGAACGGTCTCTTCCTCCAGGTCACGCCGGACGAGGGGGATCCCGGGGACGAACCGAGATTCGTCCGGGTGGAGGACTCCGGCACCGATGGGGGCTTCGCCTGGGGGACCGGCGCCTCGCTGGTGGACATCGACGGTGACGGCGATCTCGACGTCTACGTGTGCAACTACGACGCCCCGAACCAGCTCTTCATCAATCGTTCGACCCCGGGCGATCCCGAATTCACCGAGGAGGCCGCGGCCTATCGCCTGAACATCCGGGACGCCTCGATCATCTCGACCTTCGCGGACATCGACAACGACGGGGATCTCGACGCGTACATCGGCTGCAACCGCTACGTCCCGCCCAAGGGGCTTCCGATGGAGCCACCGGGCGAGTTCGACCCGGAGACCGGCACGGTCGTCATGTTCCCGAAGTACGAACGCTACTTCCGCGCGTGGAGGAAGCCGGACGGCAACTTCGAGGGCGACAGCTACGGACGCGACGACTACCTGCTCCTCAACCGGGGGCCGGACGCGAGCGGCCAGATCAAGTTCGCGAGGATCACCGGGCCCGCCGGGATCGAGGGCTCCGGACATGCGCTCTCCGCGACCTGGCTCGACATCGACGAGGACGGCCTGATCGACCTGCACGTCGCCAACGACTTCGAGGATCCGGATCGTCTCTACCGGAACCTCGGGCCGGATTCGAGCGGCATGGTTCGATTCGAGAACGTCATCGGCGACGTGCTTCCCTACACGTCCTGGTCCAGCATGGGCGCCGACGAGGCCGATCTCGACGGCGACGGCCTGCTCGACCTGATGGTCGCGGACATGTCCGCGACCTCGCACTTCAAGGCCAAGGTGAACATGGGGGAGATGGGGGGGCGGCAGCGCAAGGTCCTCGAGGAGGGCTGGCCGCGCCAGGCGATGCGCAACATGCTCTACCTCAACACCGGCCGGGGCGTCTATCGGGAGGGGGGCTTCCTGGCGGGGCTCAGCAGCTCCGACTGGACCTGGGCGGTCAAGCTCGCCGACTTCGACCAGGACGGGCTGCCCGACGTGTACTTCACCAACGGAATGAGTCGCAACTACACCGACTCCGACGTGCCGTTCGCGGGACGCCAGCGGTACGGCCGCACGCAGTGGGACCACTTCCGTAACCAGCCGCCGCTGGTGGAGCGCAACATCGCGTTCCGAAACACCGGTGACCTCCGGTTCACCGACGTCGCCGAGGCGTGGGGGCTCGACAAGAACGGAATGAGCTACAGCGCGGCCTACGGCGATCTGGACGGCGACGGCGATCAGGATCTCGTGGTCGCGAACCTCGACGACACGGTGTCGCTCTACCGGAACGACGCGAGCGGCAACTGGCTGAAGGTCAGGCTCCGAAGCGACGAGGCGAACCGGCAGGGGGCGGGAGCGGTCGTCCGCGTGGTCACCGAATCCGGTCGAACCCTGGTCCGGCGAGCGAATCCCTGGACCGGCTGGGCGTCGAGCAACGATCCCGATCTCCATTTCGGGCTCGGCGACGAGGCGTCGATCCGAAGCATCGAGGTGACGTGGCCGGGGAACCTCGTCCAGCGGATCGGTCCGGCCGACGCGAATCGCACCATCACGGTGAAGCGTGACGCGTCGGGAGGGACCTCGACCGATCCGGCGCCGGGCCGCTTCGCCGCGGCTCCCGAAGGGATCGGTCCGGAATTCGTGCATCGGGAGAACCCGTTCGACGATTTCAAGAACCAACCGCTTCTCCCCGGGAAGATGTCCGCCTTCGGCCCCTCCATGAGCTGGGGCGACGTGAATGCGGACGGAAGGCCCGATGTCCACTTCGGTGGCGCGGTCGGACAGCCCGGTGAACTCTGGATCAATCGCGGTGAGGGGTCGTTTCGGCGGGGGTCGGTGTCGGTCCTGGAGGAGGATGCGGTCTGCGAGGATTCGGGTTCGGTCTGGTTCGACGCCGACGGGGACGGGGATCTGGATCTCCTCGTCGCGAGTGGGAGCACGGAGTTCGCGGAGGGTGACTATCGACTCCTGAATCGTCTCTACCTCAACGAGGGCGTCGGCGAGGATGGAACCACCCCGCGCTTCACCCGGGCCCCCGACGCGGCGCTGGCCGGTCTCGCCTTCAGCACCGGGACCGTCGCAGCCGCCGATGTCGACGACGACGGGGACGTCGACCTGTTCCTGGGAAGCCGTTCCATTCCCGGTCGGTATCCGGTGACGCCCGCGAGTCACCTGCTGATCAACGAGAGCGACGATGGCGAGGTTCGATTCGTCGACGCCACCGAGGCGATCGCCCCCGGTCTCGGACGCGTCGGTCTGGTGACCGGCGCGGAATGGGCGGATTTCGACGGGGACGGCGGGATCGATCTTGCGGTGGCCACCGAATGGGGGCCCGTGCGGTTCTGGCGGAACGTCGACGGACGGCTCGAGGATTCGACCGGAGAGGCAGGTCTCGGCGACGTCCGGGGCTGGTGGTACGGGCTCGGGGCGGCCGACGTCGACGGTGACGGTGACGTCGACCTGATCGGTCTCAATGCCGGTCTCAACACGAAGTACGGCGCGCCCGATGCGGAACATCCCGCGGTGCTCTTCTTCGGGGACATGGACGACTCGGGCCGCGCCCACCTCGTCGAGGCCAAGTGCAAGGACGAGAGCATGCTTCCGGTGCGAGGACGCAGCTGCAGTTCGAGCGCGATGCCGGTGATCAAGCGGAACTTCGGGACCTTCCGGGACTTCGCCCGCGCGGATCTTCCCGAGATCTACAGCGAGGAACGACTCGATTCGGCACTCCGGCTCGAGGCGGACCTGCTGGAGTCCGGCGTTTGGCTGAACGTCTCGGAACCCGGTCGGACCGCGTTCGAATTCCTGCCGTTTCCCAGGATCGCCCAGATCAGTCCGGCCTACGCCTCGGCGTTCCGGGACCTGAACGGAGACGGATTCGTCGACGTGGTGCTCGCGCAGAACCACGACCACCGGGAACCCGAGACCGGGCTCTGGCGCGGGGGGGTCGGGCAACTGCTGCTCGGTCGCGGAGACGGGACCTTCGATCCGATGTCCCCGTTGGAAAGCGGAATCCTCCTTCGCGGAGACGCGACGTCGCTCGAATCCGTCGACGTGGACGATGACGGGATCGCGGATCTCGTCGCAACGCAGAACGACGATCGCGTGGAGGTGTTCCTCGGCCGACGAGGCGGAGGCGGAAGCGACTGATCCGCGGATCCGGCCGCGGGCCGGGTGATCGCCGCCGGTGGTGTCGGGATCCCGGCACCGATCGCGCGACCCCGTCGGGCACGGATCCGGAATGCGAAGTAGGGTTCGCGGATCGGAACCGTCCGAATCCTCCCGCACCTGCGGATCGCACCAACGGAGACCCGGAAGCATGCTTCGAATCCAGTCGATCCTTGCGGCAACCGCATGGTCCGCCCTCGCATGGCTCGGTTCCGGCTGCACCGCGTTGGACCGGAATCCGGTTCCGCCGGAGCACATCCGCGGATCGCATCCCGCGGGCATGAGGCAATGGCGGATCACCCGCGAGGACGAGGCGGCGGTCGAGACCGCGGAAGCGCAGCGACGGATGTCCCGCCTCGTCGACCAGATGCGGGCCAGCGGGCTCGACCGCGGACCGACGCAGGTGCTCGCGATCTCGGGTGGAGGCGAGAACGGGGCCTACGGGGCCGGGCTGCTCTGCGGATGGTCGGAACTCGGTACCCGCCCGGAATTCAACGTGGTGACGGGAGTCTCCACGGGCGCCCTCACGGCGCCGTTCGCCTTCCTCGGCGCGGAATACGACGAACGATTGAAGACGTGCTACACCACCCTTCGCACCGACGAACTGGTCACCGAGCGGGGGCTTCTCGAAGGCCTGACCGGTGATGCGCTGAGCGATCCGGACGGACTTCGGTCGATGCTCGCCGCGCAGTTCGACGACGAGGCCTACCGCCGGATGGGGGAGGAGCATCTCAAGGGGAGACGACTCTTCGTGGGTACCACGAATCTCGACCGCATGGAGGCGTCGTACTGGTGCCTGAGCGCGATCGCGGCGGAGGATCTGCCCGGCGGACGTGAACTCGCGCTCGACATCATCCTCGCGTCGGCCTCGATCCCCGGGGTCTTCCCGCCGGTCCTGATCGAGGTCCTGGGGCCCGACGGCGAGACCTACGACGAGATGCACGTGGACGGAGGGGTCTCCGCCCAGGTGTTCACCTATCCCGTGGCGCTGCGACTGCGCGAGACCGAGCTGCTCGGTGCGGAGGAGGCGGGCGTCTCCACGATCTGGGTGATCCGAAACGCACCACTGACGTTCCGGTACGAGCAGGTCCGCCGATCGCTCTTCGCGATCGCGGGCCGATCGATCTCCGGACTCATCCGAAGCAACGGCATCGGTGATCTCTACCGGATCTGGCTCACCGCCATCCGCGATGGATTCGACTTCCGACTCGCCTCGATCCCGTTCGACTTCGACGTCGAGCCCACCGAGGCGTTCGACCCCGTGCACATGACGGCGCTGTTCGAACGCGGCCGCGAAGACATCATCGCCGGGAGGGCCTGGGCCGACTATCCCCCCCAGATCGACGCCGTGGACGAGGCCGCGCTTCGTGACGAACTCAACCAGCAGGCGGTGGATCCGGTCCGCCCCTGATCCCCGATTCGGTTACGTTCCGTTCGATGAAGGACGCCGGACCCCATCCCATCGCACGACGGCTCGACCTGATCCGCCGCGGCGGCGATCCACAGGTCGTGGCCCGGCTGGCGAGCGGGTGGGCGGTGCTCGGCGACCGTCAACCCTCACCGATCGCGGGATGCTGCATGCTGATCCCGGATCCGGTCGTCCCGTCGGTCAACGACCTCGACGAGACCGCCCGGGGACTCTTCATGGCGGACTTCATCCGGCTGGGCGACGCCGTCCTCGCGGCCACCGGCGCCGTGCGGATTAACTACCTGATCCTCTGCAACCAGGTGCCCGAACTGCACGGCCACGCGATCCCGCGGTTCGACGCGGAGGATCCCGGACTGCGGCGTCTCGGTCCGTTCGAAGCCTACGACTTCGCGACCGCGCGGCGGGGTGACGGCGCGGGACGCGATGCGGACCTGCTCGAACGGCTTCGGAACGCGCTGGTGAAGACGACATGACCGGATCCATCCCCGAGGGACGAGGACGGATCGCCCGGATCGAGGACGAGGCGGTCGATGCCGATCTCGACCTCAAGCTCCGAAGGATGCTCTCCACCTGTTTCACGAAGCCCGGCGACGAGATCTTCCGGACCCGACGCTATTTCGAGGTGCCGCCCTCGTGGCGCTGGTGCATCGGCGGGGGCGGTCATCTGATCGCGCACGCCGCGGCCCACGATCTCTCGATCAGGATGGGATCGAATCGCTTCCGGGTGCTCGGGGTCGCCGAGGTCTGCGTCGAACCGGCGAGTCGGGGACGTGGACTGGTCCGGGAGCTGCTCGACGCGATCCACGATTTCGGCCTCGACGAGGGATTCGATTTCGCGATGCTCTTCGGTCGCCCCCGGGTCTATCGCTCGAGCGGCTACGAGGCCGCCGATCGGCCCGTGCACGTGACCGGTGCGGACGGCGCGCGAACCGCCCGCGACGATGCGATGTTCCGCCCGCTCGCCGGGGCGATCCCCGTCGGGGAATGCGAGGTCGACGGACCGGCTTTCTGAATCCCGGCTGCGCGGACGGGAGAAGTCGCGTTTCCGCCCGCTCCCGTGGTACTCTGGATCGACACCCGAAAGGACAGACCGATGCAACGAACCATCTCCACCACCGTGGCCGCCCTCGTGCTCGCATGCCCCTCCCTCTCCGACGCTGCGCCGCCCACCGAGGCGGAGATCAAGGAGAAGACCGAGGCGGCGATGGCCTACTACCGCGCGCAGGGCTCGGACTTCTCGCTCGACGATCCGGGTTTCCACGCGGTGATCGACGCCCAGCTGAACGGCGTGGATCTCGCCGAGTGCGACATGGAGGTGATCGCCTCGATGCAGATGCTTTGGGCGTACTCGCCGAACGCCAAGCCGGTCTGGATGGCGAGGATCGAGGAGCTGGGGACGGGTCCGGAATGGCTCGACGCTTGCCTGATGCTCTCGGACCTCGGCGACAACGAGAAGGCTCTCGCGTTGGCGATGCCGCACGGATTCATCGAGGTGCCGGACGAGCGAATCGGCGAGGTGCTGCAGGCGCTGGGATCGCTCTCGGAAGAGCAGCTGGTTCCGATGCAGGGCGAACTGGTGCTGCTCGCGGATCGCATGCCGGACGGCGACGCGGAGGCCTTCATGACGGGGTGGTCGTCGTACCCCGAACTCCTCGGGAAGGCGAAGGTCGAGACCGAGACCCGGCGAGCGATCCACGGTCGACTCGTCGACGCGATGAAGCGCGGCCTGGCCAGGTCGGAGGAGCTCGCGAAGACCTCGTCGGAACCGGAGGCGAAACGACATCAGACGAACGTACGGAAGATGAGCGGCACCATCCGGCTCCTCGACGGCCCCGCCGGTCGCGGCGAACTCATCGGCTATCCCGCGCCGACGGTCGAGATGCTCTGGAACAGCGAGGGGGCGGACTGGAAGTCCTTCGACAGCCTGAAGGGCAAGGTCCTCGTGCTCGACTTCTGGGCGACCTGGTGCGGCCCCTGCGTCGGATCCTTCCCCCAGGTCAGGGAGCTCGTCGAGTACTACGACGGCTACGACGTGGTCGTCCTCGGCCTGACCAGCGAGCAGGGGAACGTGATCTTCCGGGACGACCGGGGTCGAACGGCCGCGAAGGACTTCGCCGACGAATGCCGGATGATGGAGGAGTACGCCGAAGCGATGGACGTCACCTGGCCGGTGGTCTTCACCGAGCAGGACGTCTTCAACGCGGACTTCGGAATTCGCGGAATCCCCCATGTCGCGATCATCGCGCCGGACGGGAAGGTGGCCTACAACAATCTGCATCCGGCGAGTCCGCTCGAAGGCAAGGTCGAGAAGATCAACGGCCTGCTGGAGAAGGCCGGCATGAAGCATCCCCCTTCGGTGGCGGAACGGAAGGCCACCGAGAAGGGGTGACCGGGTCCGTCTCGGCGCCGGACGGCGAGGATCCCGGCGGCCGGGCCCGCCATCGATGACCGATCGCGGAGCCGGTGTCTGCGATGTCCTGCTGGTCACCGTCGTCGTCCATGACGCCGTGACGCGGCATCGCGGGCGTGGGAGTCGTCTTCAGCCGGTCCAGCTGGCGAGCAGCAGTCCGACGTCGGCGCTGTCGGTGTCGCCGTCGCCGTTGACGTCGCCGATGGTGCTGCCGACCCCCCAGCCTCCGAGCAGGAGACCGAGGTCGGATGCGTCCACGAACCCATCTCCGTCGAGGTCCGCCGGATCCGAACGGGGGTGGATCTCGATCGCGGCGAAGAAGTCCCAGATCTCCCGGGTGGCATCGATGTCCATGTTGCCGTCCCGACCGGGCCAGTCGTGCCCGCCTCCGACCACCCGGTAGAACCACAGCTCGCAGGGGTGGGTGCTGGATCGATGCCGATCGAACTCGATGATGCTTCCGTCACCGGGAGCGCTGTCCGGAAGCGTCGTGCTCCTCAGGATCGAGGCATCCATGATGTCGGCCCAGAGTGCGATGACCTCGGGCACCGGACGGTAGGCACCCCATCCGTCACTGTTGTCCATGTCGCCGTCGAAGAGGGTGACGTCGTCCTCGGTCCCGTTCATGGCGAGGATCGGTCGGATCTCGGTGGGATTGCAGTCGCCGTAGAGCGAGTCCATCATCGTGCCGACCACCGGCGCGAAACCGGCGAAGACCTCGGATCGCCGGCAGGCGAGTTGATAGCTCATGTCGCCGCCGTTGGACAGTCCGGTGACGAAGGTGCGTGCGGGATCGAGGCCGTGCTCGTTCTGCATCGCATGGACCAGGGCCACGAGAAAACCGTCGTCGTCGACGTCGTTGCCGGCATGGAATTCGTACCCGACCTGCCAGAACCGACTGTTCCGCTGGTCTCGCGTGCCATCGGGGAAGATCGCGGCGAAGCCCATCTCGTCCGCGAGCGCCGTCCACCCGTAGTTGTTCCGCATCCCGAATCCGCCACCGCCGTAGCCGTGCAGGACGAGCACCAGGGGCGCGTTCTCCGGAAGATCGTCCGGCAGATGGATCCAGTAGCGACGATCGAGTCCGTCGTGCTCGAAGACGAGGGCCTGTCCGGCAGCCGCCTGCGTGATCATGAGGGCCGCGAGAAGGGACATGGTGATGGAAAACCGTCGCATGCGAACACTTTAAGCCCGGATCCGGCCGGTTCATGCGACAATCCGGGGATCCACCATCCCGATCCATCCTGGATTCCCGGAGACCGACATGCGATTCCCCAGCCTGGTCCGCCTGATTCGATCGATTTCGTGCATCCTCCTGCTGGGATCGGGTGGAACGACCCTCGCCGCTCCGGAAGAGGCCGTCGGGGTCCTCGAGGCGGTGTCGAAGGAGACCCCGGGGACGTGGCGCATCGATGGCGTGGACTACGTCTTCGCCGATGGGGTCGTGGTCCCGAAGCTCGGTGCCGGATCCGTCCGGCAGGCCGGCGAGGCCCGCATCGGGGAGATCGTCCGGGTGTCCTACGAGGAGCGGGACGGGATCCGGCTGGTCGGGCGGGCCCAGCCGTTCGGGATCGGTCCCGAGTCGATCCAGGACGGTCCCCACCTCATCTGGAAGGACGACACCACCGCGATCATGGTCTCCATCGTCGATGGAGAGGTGATTCGCACCCGGCACGACGGACTCGTCGGAAGGAAGGTCCTCACCACCCCGAGTCGCACGGTGCCGAGCATCGAGGTCTCGGGGATGGTCCTACCAGGTGATTCGTCCTGGCCGGATGCGGAACGGATTCTCGCGGTGAGCGATCTCGAGGGGAATCGCGGGACCTTCCTCGAGTTTCTTCGCGGCAACGGGGTGGTCGATGAGGCCGGTGCCTGGAACTGGGGCGACGGTCATCTGGTGCTGAACGGAGACATCGTCGATCGCGGTCCCGATGTGACCGAGCTGCTCTGGATGATTCGTCGACTCGAACGAGAGGCGCAGCGGGCGGGCGGCCGCGTCCACTACGTCCTCGGCAATCACGAGTCGATGGTGATGGCGGGTGATCTTCGATACATCCACCCCAAGTATCGATTCACCTCGGACCGAATCGGAGAGACCTACGACGCCCTCCACGGTCCCGCGAGCGAGATCGGGCGATGGCTTCGAAGCCGGAACAGCGTGATCCGCGTCGGCCCGTTCCTCTTCGTGCACGCGGGATATTCGCCGGCGCTCGACGGACTGGGACTCGGCATGGACGAGATCAACGACGCGATCCGCTCGGGACTCGGGCCGCCGGCCTGGCCCGCCGCGGCCCGTGCGGACCTCCGGACCGGTCTCATCTGGCACCAGCAGGGGCCTCACTGGTACCGGGGCTACTTCCCGCAACACGCCGCGCAGTGGGGCGGCCGCCCGTCCGACGAACAGATCGCCGCGATCCTCGAGCGACACGGGGCCGAGCACGTGGTGGTCGGGCACACGTTGGTCGACGAGATCGGATGGATCGACGGACGTCCGGCGTTGATCGGGATCGACGTCGCCTGGCGGGATCCCGGCGAAGCGGCGGGCCTGCTCTTCGACGGGGGCGAGCTGTTCCGGGTCGATTCCAAGGGGCGAAGGACGCCGCTCCGCCGGCCGTCGGTCACCGACTCGGCGGAGTGAGCCGCGGTCGATCCGTTCGGGGCGGTAGCATCCGCTGACCGAGATCGATCCCGATTCGACCCGCGGAGACCGCACATGAGCCATGATCGACGACGTTTTCTCGCGACCGGCGCCGCCGCCTCGGTCCTGCCGATCACCTCGGCGATCGCGGGTGATGGGCGGCGGGATTCACCGGTTTCCGCGACGCGCGACGGAGGGGCGCGACGGACCCATCCGATCGCGTTGTCGACCTACTCGCTCTGGCGTTTTCGCAACGACGAGTATCGGGACATGGATCGCTGCATCGATCTCGCCGACGAATTCGGATTCGACGGCATCGAGTTCCTCCTCTACCAGATCGGGCAGAACGAACTGCTGAGTCGATCGCGGAGGATGGCCTACAAGCGTCGGGCCCAACGGCTCGGGTTGCCGCTCATGGGTCTCTCGACCCATCAGGGATTCGTCACTCCGGATCGCGAGAAGCGGTCCTTCAACATCGATCGCACCATCGCCCAGATCGAGATCGCCTACGACCTCGGGATTCCGGTGATGCGGGTCAACACCGGGACCTGGGGAACGTCGAAGGACTTCGATGATCTCATGGCGAATCGCGGAATCGAGCCGCCCCTTCCCGGATACACCGACGAAGACGCCTTTCCCTGGGTGATCGAGGCGTTCGAGAAGTGTCTTCCCACCGCGGAGCGGTGCGGGGTGGTCCTCGGCCTCGAGAATCACTGGGGACTCGGCCTGACGCCCGAGGGAATCCTGCGAATCGTGGAGGCGATCGACTCGCCGTGGCTCCAGATCACCACGGACACGGGGAACTTCCTCGAGGAGCCGTACGATCGGCTCGCGAAACTCGCGCCCCGGACCGTGCTCGTCCAGGCCAAGACCTACTACGGCGGCGGTCAGTGGTACTCGCTGGACCTCGACTATCCGAGGATCGGCCGGATCCTCGACGAGCACGGTTATCGAGGCTGGATCTCGCTGGAGTTCGAGGGGATGGAGGATCCGGGCACCGCGATTCCGCGGAGTCTCGAGCTCCTCCGATCGTCGTTTCCGCGCGACGCGTGATCCGATTCCGGCCGGCCGAGGCGTCTCGCGACACCGCGAGCCGCGCTCCGGAGGCGGGTGTCCCGCGGGGTGTCAGGCCAGGTCCCAGAGCCGCTGGAGACGCTCGTAGCCCGGCTCACCGCCATCCCACGGCTTCGGATTGCCCACGAAGTGCAGGATCTTGATCCTCGAAAGCTCGAACCGGGGATCGCGCTTCAATCCGCGTTTCATGTAGTTGTATTCGGACGACAGGAAGCGGACCTCGTCGAAGGACGACCTCGCGAAGTAGCTGGTCAGGAACCCCTGGTCGCTTCCGTCGACGGACTCCAACCGGCCGAGCTGGTCCGTGACCATGCGATAGGTCTCCATCGAAGGTCGAAGCACGAAGACGCCGGTCTGGATCATCCGCAACCGGACCCGGTCCGACGGTTCGGGGAAGACCTCGTGGTCGACGGCGCACGCGATCCCGTGGGGCCGGACGGGTACCGAGAGCAGTTCGTCGGCGTTCCGGAGCTGCAACGTGTCGGAGTCGATCCAGCACACCTTGTCGTGCTCCGTCAACGTCCAGCACTGGAGCTTGACGAACGCCTCCAGCCACTTCGGCTTGTAGGGGTTCTCGAGGGCGGAGAGTTCGACCCGTTTCGTGGTAATGCCCTCGTCGATCAGGGCTCGCTCCTGGGCCTCGGTCGTCGAGTCCGTGCAGAGGCACAGGAGTGGGTGCTCGGATCCCACCCTTCGCATCGACCGGTGCAGCTTGAGCACCCCCTCGAAGTATGCGCTGTTGCAGCTGGTGACCCACGCGGCGCTGTTGGCTGGTTCGATGGTGCCGAAATCGTGGAACGCGTGCCTCGTCTCGTACCATCGGCGGGGAGCGTTCTTCCTCGTCCGGATCCTTCGCAAGCGTCGGATCGCCAGCAGTCCGAGTGCCGCGGCGGCGGACGAGATGACGAGCAGGAAGACCGCGGGGACCATCCCTCCGTTATATCCTCGTTCCGCGGTTCCCACGATCGGTCCGGAGCCGATCGTCCCCACGAACCGCCATTTCGTCTCCTGATCGGTCCTCGCTCCGGGCACCGACCACTTCACGCCGCGACCGCAACCGCCGGATGATCGTCGATGAAGACCCTCCTGATCCTCGGCTCGAAGCCGGAACCCGTACTGCCGCCGCCCGGGAGCTATCAGGCCGTGGCCTGCGCGAACGGATCCGGGCACTCCGCGGCGGCCCGCGGTCTTCCGCGACCGGTGTTCACGGTCATGACCCCGCTCATCGCCTGCGACATCGATTCCGGAAGGCAGACTCTCGAGGCGCTGCGTGGACTCTCCACCGGCACCGTGTACCTCCTGCGTTCTCGGCGCGAGGGACCTCGCGGCCTCGCACGCCTCGTCTACCTGCTCAGGACCGTTCGGCGGAAGTCGATCCTCCGAACGCATCCCCGCAACGTCGGGCGGAAGCTGCGATCCGTCTCGTATCTCCACGACCGCCTGATCCCGATCCGCCCCGACGAGTACGACACGCTCGTCGAGCGGTTGTGCGATCACGAACCCGGAACGATCGCGCAGTTGCGCCGGAAACCGACGTCGACGGGCGTGACCGGCCTTGCGATCGCCATCGACCAGGAGCGATACGATCGCTACATCCTCAGTGGTTTCAGTTTCGAGCTGACCCACTCCTATGCGGTCAATCCAGTGATCCGGAGGCGTGGCACGAGGGTCAGTTCGCACGCCGAAACCGACGCGAGGGTGATCGCCTGTCTGGCGAGAAGGATGGGGAACATCTTCACGACCGAAGACGCCGTGCACGAGCGTGCGAACGTGCCCTTCCTGCCCGGGTGGATCGGGTGAACGCCCCGTGGATCCGACCCGCCGTGATTTCGGATGACCGAGGTGAAGGATCGGACGCATTTCGAACCTGCGGATGCCTGGTCGCGCGTCGTCACGGATCAGAGTCGGGGCCATGCGGATCGACCGCCACCGTCCCGGCATCGCCGGCCGTCGAACCCCCGCCGTGGTCGCGGTGATCCTGCGCCGTGCGGCGTTCCCGCGTCGTCGGGCGGACACGCCGGTGTCGACGCATTCCGACCTCGCGAGTTTCCTCCACGACGCCGAAGCCGCCGCGGATCCGCGAAGAGACGGGTCGTCTACGCGTCGACGAGAGGAACTCCTCTCCGATAAAACGGACCGCATCCTCGAGACCGAGGGAATCCCGTTCATCCGGCCTCGCGGGCACTTAACATGGGAGCCCGCCGGGATGATGGGGCGCACGGCCCGCCCCGGGATCCTTCGGTACCTCGACGGACGGGCAAGCCGACCTCCGTTCGACCCGGATCCACTTCCGCCCGGACCCGACGCCTCGAAATGACACACGCGCTCGCCATCATCCCAGCTCGCGGTGGATCCAAGGGAGCCCCCCGGAAGAATCTCTGGTCGCTCGAGGGAAAGCCGCTGGTCCGCTGGAGCATCGAGGCCGCGCTCGCAGCCGAGCTGGTCCGAGGAGTCGTCGTCTCCACGGACGACGAGGAGATCGCCGCGGTGAGCCGCGCGGCCGGCGCCGAGGTCGTGATCCGTCCGGACCGCATCAGCACCGACATCGCGTCTTCCGAGGACGCGTTGATTCATGTGCTCGGCACCCTCGAGGATCCGCCCGACCTCACGGTGTTCATGCAGTGCACCACGCCGCTCACCCGAGCGGAGGACGTCGACGCGTGCATTCGAAGGCTGCTCGAATCCGGTGCGGACAGCGCGTTCACCGCCGTCGAATCCCATCGCTTCATCTGGCGGGACCGGGACGCCGCCGCCGGGGTCAACCACGACGCGGGCGAGCGTCGTCGACGACAGGACGTCGAGACCGAATACTGCGAGAACGGCGCGGTCTACGTGATGCGCACCGAGGGACTCATGCGATCCCGCCATCGATTCTTCGGAAGGACCGTCGTTTCCGAGATGTCCGCGGGCCGTTCATGGGAGATCGACTCCCGCGCAGATCTCCGGATCGTCCGGGGCCTCGCCTCGATCGCCTGCGGACCGCCGGCGGGGAACGTCGCCGCCGTGGTCTTCGGGGACCGCGAGGTCGTCGCCGACCTCGAGGGGATCGAACGACTTCGCGCCGCCGGCATCAGGCTGGCCGTGATGTCCGCCGGGGCGGAAGCGGTCGTGCGGGACATCGGCGACGAGTCCGGTCTCGATCGCTCGCCGCCTCCCGCAGCCGGCCGGATCGAGCGATTCACGGCCTGGTGCGAGGGACACGAAGTGAGTCTCGACCAGACCGTGTTCCTGGGGCGGGGCGAGGACGACCTCGATTGTCTCGCGGCCGCCGGCGTCGGCGTCGTCCGGGCCGATGCGCAGGAATCGACCCGTCTCGTCGCGGACCTCGTGCTGGACGCGGAGGATGACGCCGGCGTCCTGCTCGAACTCTGCGATCGGATCCTCGAAGGGAGGGCGGGCGATGACTGATCCCCTCCGGATCGTCGCCGGGGTCGGCCGCGATCACCGGAATGGCATGAGCGTTCCACGGGACATGGTGGTGAACACCGCCGAGTCGCCACGAGCCTGCAATGACGTGATCGTCGATGTCGCGCGGATCCCGGACGCTCGTGGTTCCCGACCGGAAACGGAAGATTCGACATGAAGAGAGCGCATGCACGCTCGATGTCGAGCCGTCCCCGACGCATGGTCCGTCGAGCGAGCCACACGATCGGGTTGCGGCGGAAGCGGATCTCCTGGCTCTTCCTTCTCGGAGTCAACAATTCCGGGACGACCCTCCTGGAGAACATCCTCGGTCGGCATGCCGGGATATCGAAACTTCCCGAGGAGGGGCAGTACCTTTCACATGTCCTCCCTCGTCCGAATCTGTTGAAGGTGCGAAGGATCTGGACGGAGCGACTCGAGATGTTCCGCAAGGTGCCCGAGGAGGGCGGTGGAATGTCGGCCGCTCGCCTGAAGTGGGACTGGCTCTGTCACCATCCCGTCGACGACGCGTCCCGCTGGCTCATGGAGAAGAGTCCACCGAACACGGTGCGGGGCCCGTGGCTTCAACGTCACTTCAGACCCGCGTCCTTCCTGGCCCTCGCCAGAAGTCCGTACGCGGTCGCCGAGGGAATTCGACGACGCGAGGGACACCCGGTCGAACGTGGTGCGCGGCACTGGGCCATCGCGAACCGGATCATGATCGACGACCTCGAACGACTGGACCACGCCCTGCTTCTGCGCTACGAGGATCTGTGCGCGGATCCTTCGAAGGAGATGTCCCGGATCACTCGATTCCTCGACATCGATCCGTACCCCGACGAACTCCTTCGCGATCTGCTCCCCGTCCACAACGTGACGGGACGATCGAGCCTGATCAGGGACTTCAACGGATCGAGCCTCGAGCGACTGTCCGGAGATGACATTCGAACGATCGAAGACATCGCGGGCGACGTGATGGGCCGGCTTGGATATGCTCTCGAGTCCGGATAGCGGGTCCGGCGGAGCTGTTTCCGAACGGCCTCGGCTCGCCAACGCTTCCGGATCCGTCGGCAGGATCGATCACGAACCGCAAGGCCGTCATCCGAACGCATACCGGCCCGAGAGGCTCGCCATTCGAAGCCACGAAGTACCGGAGGAACGACCTTGAGCACCACAGGCCGATCGCCCACGGTTTTCTTCTGCGTCGGCAGCGAGAAGTCGGGGACCACGTTGCTGGCCCGCATGCTCGATCAGCACCCCGACATCGCGTGCCTCTGGGAGAGCTACGCCTTCCGACCCGACTCCCGGGCCAGCATCTTCAACCCCGCCTCCGAAAAGTGGAGGCGGCACGGATTCTCCGAATCGGACGTCCGTCGCTGGTCGCGGATCTGGAACGCCCAGCCGCAGGCGTTCTTTCGAAGGAACCTGGGAAGACTCACCGGCAGGAACTTCTTCATCGACTCCTGCTTCCGCCGCACCATGCCGTCCGCACTCGCCGATTTCGCGGATCGCTGCAACGCCCGCGTGGCCGGCGACAAGTGGCCCGGTCACATCGGGTACCTCGAAAATCTCCTTGCGGTCTTCCCCGATGCGAGGTTCATCTACAGCGTGCGCGACCCCAGGGGCTTGTGGAACTCCGCCCAGAGATTCAAGGATCGTCACCGGGGAGATGAACTCCTGAATCGGATGCTGGAGAACGACGAGCGGATCGGACCATATCTGGAGCGCCCCAGCTTTCTCACGCTCCGCTACGAGGATCTCGTCTGCCGACCGGAAGACACCATGGAACGACTCCACGGTTTCCTCGGTTGCGACCGTTCGATCCGGTATCTGCCATACGATCCACGAGACGACCGCTATCCCGATCGCTGGAGCTGGGTGCCGGAAGCCAGCGGCCCGATCGATTCCTCGCACGCGTTCAAGTGGAAGGCACAACTCGGCTCGTCGGACCTCGAGCGGATCACGGGCATGGCCGGCGGCTTCATCGACCGCCATGGTTACGACCGGTAGCGACCCGGGTCGAATGCCGTGCCTCGACCCTGATGCGAGATCACCGGACCGCCTTCATTCGCGTGCTGCCGCCCGATGCGCCGGGGGTCGGCGGATTCAGGGATGGATTCGGCCGACGAGCGAAGGCGATCGGATCGAAGGCG
>NYWD01000057.1 GCA_002684855.1 Planctomycetaceae bacterium
TGGAAAAGACTCGGAGCGACTGAATGGATCTCGCGGCAGGCATCGAGCTCGGCGAAGAGGGATGGCGCAGCAGTGGGCGTCGGGACGGGGTCCGGATCGTTGGCACGGGGGTCCCCCCGTATCGCGTCCGAGGCCTCGCGGTGGTCGGGGTCGTCGCCGGCGGCCTGCTTCTCGCGGGTTGTGAGAGCGGGAGCGCCACGACGGCGGCGCACGATCACCACCATCGTCATGCACATCCCGGCCCGACGGAGCCGGCGGCTGCGAAGGCTCCGTCCGAAACGGGGGATGCGGGCACGGTGGCGACATCCGTGATGGAACCGATCGAAGTCGTGGTCCCGGGAACCAGCGTCACGATCGCGATGCGACCCATCGTCCCCGAGTCGGGGGCGCCCTTCTACGCGGCGACCACCGAAGCGACCTGGGATCTCTACGACGCCTTCATCTTCAATCTCGACACCGATGCCGGCGAAAGCACCGAGGCCTCCGACGCCGTGACCAGGCCGAGAAAGCCGTACGTGCTCGCGGACCGTGGTTACGGACACGCGGGGTACGGCCTCCTGAGCGCAAGCCCCGCGGCCGTCGAGCGATTCGTCGAGTGGCTCTCGATCAAGACCGGTCGAAGCATCCGGGTCCCCACCGAAGCCGAGATGACGCATCTCCTCCGGACCAGCGGAATCGACGATGCGGACGCGAGGCTCGCGTCCGGCTGGTTCGAGGAGAACGCCGACTACACGACCCACGCGGTCGGTTCGAAGGCGGCCGATTCCAACGGGCTCCACGACGTCTGGGGCAACCTCAGCGAATACGCCGTCGATCCGGATGGAACCTGGATCGTGATGGGCGGTTCATTCGTGGATCCGGTCGAGGACGTCGGTCTCGACTACCGGATTCCATTCACCACCGACTGGAACGCCGACGATCCGCAGATCCCCAAGAGCCCGTGGTGGCTCGCATCCAACGACTGGGTCGGCGTGCGACTGGTCTCCGATCCGTGAACGGCACGGTCGCCCGATTCGAATTCCCGAACCTGATTTCAGCAACTCGCCAGGAGTCCATCGATGAAGCATTCCAAGTCCGAAGCCAGCTCCGATGACGGCGTGGACCGTCGCGTCTTCGTGAAGACCGCCGCGGCCGTCGGTGCGACCGGCCTGGCGATGCCGGTCTGGGGCTCGGCCACCGCGAGCGATCGAATCAAGGTCGGCCTGGTCGGCTGTGGCGGGCGCGGCACCGGTGCCGCGAACCAGGCGATCAACGCCGATCCCGGCGTCATGCTCTGGGCGATGGGCGACGTCTACGAGGACCGACTGAAGAACAGCTTCAACGGCCTGAAGAACCAGCACGGAACCCGGGTCATGGTCGGCGACGAGCGGCGATTCGTCGGCTTCGACGCGATCGACAAGGTCCTGGACAGCGGGGTCGACGTGATCATCCTGGCGACCCCTCCGGGTTTCCGACCCGACCACCTCGAGAAGTCGGTCGCGGCCGGGAAGCACGTGTTCTGCGAGAAGCCGATGGCCACCGACATGCCGGGCCTGAGGAAGGTGATGGAGACCGCGAAGAAGGCGAAGGCCCAGGGCACCCAGTTGATGTCCGGCTTCTGCTGGCGATACGCGGCTCCGGAACGTGCGGTGTACGGGGAGATCAACGACGGCGCCCTCGGCGAGATCGAATCCGTCCACTCGACCTACCACACCGGACCGCTCGGGACCCGGGCGCGGACGCCGGACATGACCGACATGGACTTCCAGCTCCGCAACTGGCAGCACGTGAACTGGCTCTCCGGGGACATCATCGTCGAGCAGGCGGTCCACAGCGTCGACAAGATGAACTGGGCGATGGGCAACCGTCCTCCGGTGAAGGCGACGGCCCTGGGCGGACGCGGCCTCAGGGAGGGCGCCGAACGTGGTGACGTCTTCGATCACTTCGCGGTGGTCTACGAGTGGGACAACGGGGCCCGTGGATTCCTCACCTGCCGCCAGGTGCCCAACTGCTCGAACGACAACACCGACTGGATCGCCGGCACCAAGGGGATCGGTTTCGTGAACGGCTGGGCGCCGCGGCAGTCGAACCTCAAGTTCGCCGACGGCTCGAAGGAGTTCCGCTACAGGGGCGGCACGCCGAACATGTACCAGACCGAGCACAACGAACTCTTCAAGGCGATTCGCGACGGCGAGCTGTTGAACGACGGCGACTGGATGACCCAGTCCGTGGCGATGGGCATCCTCGGCCGGGAGGCCGGCTACAGCGGTCGGACGATCACCTGGGACGAGATCATGAACTCGCAGAAGTCGATCGTCCCGGAGGATCCCCAGTTCGGGCCGATGCCGCCGCTCGAGATCCCGGCGCCGGGCGTCTACAAGTTCAGTTGAACGGCACGCCTCGATTCCGGCCCCGCTTCATCCGCGACACGACGGGAGTCCCATGCGGAAGATCGTGTTCCTCTCTTCGATTCTGCTCGTGCTCCTCCTTGCCGCATCGGGTCCGGGGGACCCGCCGGCGGCCACTCGCGGCGGATCGCCGATGAAGAAGGCGGTCAAGATCGAGATGGTCAAGGACGGGGAGACCCTCGAGGACAAGTTTCGGATCCTCCGGGAACTGGGATACGACGGCGTCGAGCTTCCCAGTCCCAACGCCTGGACGACCGAGGAGGTGGTCGGGGCATCGAAGGCGACCGGGCTGCCGGTCCACGGCGTCGTGTGCAGCGAACACTGGAAGAGTCCCCTCAACCACCCGGACCCCGCGGTCCGGGCCAGATGCGTCGCGGCGATCCGGGAGGCGATCTCGGACGCCCGCGCCTACGGGGCGTCTTCGGTGCTGGTCGTCCCCGCGGTGGTGAACGGCGAGCGACCCTACGACGAGGCGTGGCGGCTGAGTCGCGCCGAACTGCTGAAGGTCGTCCCCGACGCGGAGGCGGCGGGCGTCGACATCGCCTTCGAGAACGTCTGGAACAACTTCCTGCTCAGTCCCCGCGAGGCGGCGGCCTTCGTCGACTCGTTCGAGAGCGATCGCGTGGGTTGGTATCTCGATGTCGGAAACCTCGTCGCGTACGGCTGGCCCGAACAGTGGATCCGCATCCTCGGACCCCGGGTCATGAAGGTCGACGTCAAGGAGTACAGTCGGACCAAGCTCGACCGGGAGGGGAGATGGGCGGGATTCGACGTGCTCCTGCTCGAAGGCGACTGCGACTGGCCCGCGGTGATGAAGGCGCTGCGGGACATCGGATTCGAGGGATGGATGACCGCGGAGATCGGTGGAGGCGACCGCGCCTGGCTGGTCGACGTGGCGTCACGAATGGACAGGATCCGGGCGTCCGCCGACGGCGGCGGTCCCGACGGATGACGGTGCGGCCACCGTCGAACACCTCAAGATCGGAGCATCAGCGATGAACGACCAGAATCTCGATCGACGTGACTTCGTGCGTGCCGTCGGAATCGCCGCGGCCGTCCCGACGATCGTCTCCGCGGGACCGACGATCCTCGGAACCAGGCTCGGGCGGGAGGACGTGCTCAACGTCGGTCTCATCGGATGCGGTGGCCGCGGATCCGGCGCCGCGGTCAACGCCCTGGAGGCCGGCCCCGACGTGCGGATCCACGCGATGGCCGACCTCTTCCCGGACCGGCTCCGGAGCAGCCTCGACAACCTCCGGAACCGGGACGCGGCGCGAGTGGACGTTCCGGAATCGAGGCAGTTCACGGGATTCGACGCGTTCCAGAAGGTGATCGGGACGGATTGCGACGTGGTGATCCTCGCCACGCCGCCCGGTTTCCGACCGCAGCACTTCGCCGCCGCGGTGGAAGGCGGAAAGCACGTCTTCATGGAGAAGCCGGTCGCCGTCGACGCGAGCGGGATCCGCATGGTCATGGAGGCGGCGGCCGCGGCGAACGATCGCAAGTTGTCGGTGGTCGCCGGCACGCAGCGGCGTCACGAGCAGTGCTACCTCGAAGCGATGGAACGGCTGCACCGAGGCGATCTCGGTCGATTGCTCGCCGCGCGATGCTATTGGAACATGGGCAGCCTGTGGAACGTCGCGGCCCAGCCCGACCGGAGCGAGGTCGAGAACCAGATCCGAAACTGGCTCTACTACACCTGGCTTTCCGGGGACCACATCGTCGAGCAGCACGTGCACAACCTCGATGCGATCAACTGGGCCTTCCAATCGCCTCCGACCGAGGTCTTCGGAGTCGGCGGACGGCAGTCCAGGACCACCGACGAATACGGGCACATCTTCGACCACTTCGGCCTCGAGTATCGATATCCCGAGGATCGTTTCGCCATGAGCATGTGCCGGCAGCAGGCGGGGACCGCCGGGCGGGTCGAGGAGGTCATCACGGGGGCCGACGGCACCGCGACCCTCACCAGCGGCCGTGCCGTCCTGACCGGTCCGAAGGCGTGGCGATTCAAGGGCCCGCAGCGAAGTCCGTACGTGCAGGAGCACATGGATCTGCAGGCGTCGATCCGCGGCACCGGCGAGTACCTCAACGAGGGACAGCGGATCGCCGAAAGCACGCTGACCGCGATCATGGGCCGCGAGGCGGCGTACACCGGGAAGGTGATCACGTTCGAGGACGCGTTGAACAGCGACCAGGACCTCATGCCGGACCTGATGGACTTCACCGACATGCCGACGCCCCCGGTTCCGGTCCCCGGCCGGACCCGCATGGACCGGAGCGACGACGTCCGACCGACCGATGCCTGAACACCCAGGACCCCAGGGGAGCATTCCCGATGAGCACGAATGAAGGAAGTGGAATCGAGCGGCGGACCTTTCTGACGGCCGCGGGCGGCGCGACGGTCGCGGGCCTGGCGTCCGGCGCATCCGCGGACGGCGACGCGTCGGAACCGGGTGCGGGCTTCAATCTGAAGTACGCGCCGCACTTCGGGATGTTCAACGCGATCAGCGGGGACGATCTCGTCGATCAGCTCGAGTACGCCCGCGACCAGGGATTCCGAGCGTGGGAGGACAACGGCATGCCGGGTCGATCGGGTGCCGACCAGGAACGACTCGGGAAGGCGATGCGTCGCCTGGGCATCGAGATGGGGGTGTTCGTGGCCGAGGGCGACTTCGGTGCGGAGACCTTCGTCAAGCGTGATCCTGCGATCAGGACGAGGTTGGAATCGAAGATGACGAAGGCGGTGGAGATCGCCGGGCGTTGCGGCGCGCGTTGGATGACCGTGGTGCCGGGCCGCTACGGCCTGTCCGATTCCTGGGATTTCCAGACGGCCAACGTCATCGAGAATCTCAAGCGGTGCGCGGCGATACTCGAGCCGCACGATCTGGTGATGGTGCTCGAGCCCCTGAATCGCCGGGATCACTCGGGACTGTTCCTGACCGGGATACCGCAGGCCTTCATGATCTGCGAGGCGGTGGGCAGTCCGAGCTGCAAGATCCTGGACGATCTCTACCATCAGCAGATCACCGAGGGGAATCTCATTCCCTACATGGACCAGGCGTGGAGCGAGATCGCCTACTTCCAGGTCGGCGACAACCCGGGGCGGCGCGAGCCGACGACCGGAGAGATCGACTACCGCAACGTGTTCCGGCACATCCACCGTCGAGGATTCGAGGGAATCGTGGGCATGGAGCACGGCCTGAGCCTGGGTGGGAAGGACGGCGTGAACCGACTCATCGAGGCGTATCGAGAGTGCGATCGATTCCGGCCATGATGGGCCGTCTCCATCGCTTCGTCACGTCGTGGGTCCTCGTGATCACCGTCGTCGGGTCTTCTCCCGCATTCGCCCGGGACGCCGAGGTGCGGGTGGTAGACCGCCGCGTGGTCATGGGGACGCCGGCGACCATCCAGGTGTATGCGCCGGACGAGGCGACCGGATACGAGGCCACCCGCGCGGCGTTCGCACGGATGGCCGAGGTCGAGGACGCCTTGAGCGACTACCGTCCCGGGAGCGAGTCGAGGCGGCTCGTGGAACGCGTCGGCGAATGGGTTCCGATGTCGGCCGATCTCGCCGCCGCGATGTCGCGATCGCGACGCTGGAACGGATTGAGCGGCGGTGCGTTCGATCCGACGGTGGGCCCGCTCAGCCTGCTCTGGAGGACCGCGCGTCGCGCCGGCGAGCCGCCTTCCGCGGCCAGCATCCGCTTCGCGCGCGACGTGGTGGGCTTCGAGAAGATCGACCTGGATCCCGGGGCGGGCGCGGTCCGCTGTCGGACGGCGGGCCTTCGGCTCGACTTCGGCGGAATCGGGAAGGGCATGGCGGCCGATGCCGGGCTCGAGGCCCTTCGATCCCGCGGTCTGGTCCGGGCCCTCGTCGAGGTCGGAGGTGATCTCGTCGCGGGATTCCCGCCGCCGGGATCGGCCGGATGGCGAGTTCGCATCCGGACCGTCGAAGGAGACGATGACGAGATCGTGCTCCTGGAGAACGGCGCGATCGCGACGAGCGGCGACGTGGAGCAGTACCTCGAGGTGGAACGCGATGGCGAGGTCGTGCGATTGAGCCATCTCCTCGACCCGCGGACGGGTCGGCCGGTCGACAACCGCCGGGAAGTGACGGTCCTGGTGCGGGGCGGGGCCTCGCCGGGAGCCGATGCCGACGCGATCGCGAGCGCCGCGAGCGTCCTCGGTTTCGCCGCGTCGATGCGACTCGCGGATGGCACGATCGACGGATGGATGAGGTTCCACGAGATCCTCGAGGGCCGCGAGACCGGTCGAACCCGACGCATTCCGATGACCGCGGATCCGCGATGGGCGGCGGTCGGACCGCCCGCGGTCGTCGCGGAGGGATTCGCCTTCTCGGAAGGGCCGGTCTTCCTGCCCGACGGGGTGTTGCTCGCCACCGACCAGCCGAGGGATCGAATCGTGCGGATCGATCCGGACGGGGGCGTGGAGGTGATGCCCGGAGCGGCCCGACGGGCGAATGGACTCGCCCTCGCAGACGACGGGCGGATCGTGGGGTGCGCGGAGGCCGCGAACCAGCTCGTCGCCTGGGCGGCGGATGGTTCCGTCGAGGTCCTGGCGGAGGGGGGCTCGGCGCCCTTCAACGGTCCGAACGATCTCTGGATCGGTCCGGAAGGGAGGATCTGGTTCACGGATCCCTTCTATCCGAGATCCTGGTTCGAGGCCGGCAGGTCCGGGCTTCCCGCGAACGTGCACCGGCTCGATCCGGACGGGACCTGCGAGGTCGCGGCCACTGATTTCGTGCGTCCGAACGGGATCGTCGGCCGACCCGACGGAAGCCGGCTCTACGTCGCCGATCTGGATGCCGGCCGGACCTTCGAGTTCGCCATCGACGCGGATGGGGACCTCGGTCCGCGACGCCGGTTCTTTCCGCTCGGCTCGGACGGCATGGCGATGGGTTCCGACGGGGCCGTGGTCCTGACCGGCCGTGGGGTGCACGTCGTCTCGCCGGAGGGCGCGTTGATCCGAACGTTCCTCCCGGATGAGAGGTGGGTCTCGAACGCCTGTTTCGATCCGTCCGGCGAGCGGCTGGTGGTCACCGCGGTCGACCGGGTGCTCGTCTTCGACGTCGCCACCGGGCTCGACGCGGAACGCTGAGCCGGCCTCGGCCCCATGAGCCCCGAACGGCGACGGCTGACACGCGGGGCGGAACGACTCCGGCCCGATCCGTGATGTGGCGATGGGGGGCCGCGGATCAGCCGTTCTTCGCGGCCTTGAAGGTCTCGATCGCGCGAACGCGTGCGGCCTTGAGATCGACGATCGGCTCCAGCGATCCCGGGCCGTCGTATTCCGGGACCCATCGTCGGATGTAGGTCGCTTCGGGATCGAAACGCTCGGCCTGCCGATCGGGATTGAAGATGCGGAAGTAGGGAGCCGCGTCGGTGCCGGTCGAGGCGGCCCACTGCCAGCCGCCGTTGTTGCTGGGGAAGTCGCCGTCGACGAGCTGGTTCATGAAGAAGCGTTCGCCTCGACGCCAGTCGACGAGCAGGTGCTTCGCGAGGAAGGTCGCGGTGATCATCCGGACGCGATTGTGCATCCACCCCGTCTCCGCGAGCTGTCTCATCCCGGCGTCGACGATCGCGATGCCGGTGCGCCCCTCGCACCACGCCTCGAAGCCCGCATCGTCGTCGCGCCAGCGAACCCGGTCCGTCCACCCGTGCAGCGGCCGGTCCATCGAGAGCCTGGGAATGCCGTCCATGACGTGGCGATAGAATTCGCGCCAGATCAGTTCGCTGAGCCAGGTGGACGGGCCCTCGGTCCAGGATGCGGAGTCGTCGCCGAATCGTCCGGCGAGTTTCGCGAGCATCCGCCGAGGGGAGATCGAGCCGCACGCGAGCCAGGGCGACAGGCTGCTCGTGCCGTCGAGCGAGGGCGGATCCCGATCCTCGTGATACCGCAGGACGGGGCCGTCGAGGAAGGCGTCGAGGCGCCGGTGGGGTTCCGCCTCGCCGGCGTCGAAGTCGCTGGGTGGAAGGTCGCCGAGCAGATCGTCGAGGACGATCTCGTGCGGGACCGGCCGGACGCGTTCGATGGATCCCGTCGCGGCGGCCGGAGGATCGATCGGTTCGGGCATCCCCGTCTCATCCAGCATCGCGAGCCACTTCCGCTTGAACGGCGTGAAGACGGTGTAGGGCGTTCCACCACCCGAGCGGATCTCCTCCACCGGGAGGATCGTCTGGTCCCGGTGGAGATGGAGTTCGACACCCTCGTCACCGAGGCGTGTCGCGACGGACTCGTCACGTCGCGCCTCGTCGACGCCGAACTCACGACCGGCGTGGACCTCGGTCGCATCCAGTGCGGCGCAGGCGGCGGCGAGGACGTCGGGAATCGACGCTCCGGAGGGCTCGAGCACCCGCAGGTCGATGCCGGCCTCGGCGAGTCGGGTTCGCATCGCGGCCACGGCGCGAAGAGCCATGCCGCGACGGGCCGGCCCCCAGTGATGACGCGACCAGAACGGGTCGTCGAGCAGGAAGATCGCGGTGCACCGATCGCCTTCGCCTCCCGACGCGGCATGGAGCGCGGGGTTGTCGTCGACCCGCAGGTCGCCGCGGAGCCAGAACACGGTGCGTCGGATCGCGGTCATGCCGGACCCCCCGCGGGGCGCGCGTCGGCGAGGCGACCGGCGGCCGCGATCCCGCTCCCGACGGCTTCGTCGATGGAGGGGTCTCCGAGCCAGTCGCCGGCGATCTCGACCGCGTTCGGGGCGTCGGGGAGGCCGGCCGGGGGTCGCCCCTGCGGCAGCGCCTTGCGGACGACGGTGGTCGCGAGGTGACGCCAGGATTCCGCGTCGGCTCCGAGCATCGACGCGGCCTCCCGGGCGACGTCGTCGATCTCCCCGGGGTCGAAGTCGGTCCGTCCGCCCGGACGAAGGCTCACCACGAGGCTGTGCCGACCGGTCGGCGCGACTCCGGTCGTGACCGCGGTCGGGCTAGCGAGAAGATTCACTTCTCCCCGGCCGCTGCCGTTGAGCACGATGATCGGTTCGAGGATGGTCGGCTCCGGCGTCTCGAAGTGGAGGGCGGCCGTGGACGCCCAGCCTGATTCGGAATCGAGTCCCTTCGACGGATCGTCACGCGGAGCGAGAATCCGCTTCGTCGTGTCCCGGTCGGTCGCGAGGATCACGCCACTGCACTCGAGCCGGGTGTCGTCGTCGAGCCGGACGGCCCCGGCATCGATTCCCTCGACGGAGACGCCGAAGTCGATTCGGTCGTGGATCGGATGCGACACCTCGTCGGCGATCGACTGCATGCCGCCTCGCGGAATCTCCGCGATGCCCGAGGCGAAGCGGTCGAGGGTGCGGAGGAACCGTCCCGCGCACACCGAAAGCGACTCGTCGAGGAACACGCCCCCGAAGAACGGTCTCAGGAACGATTCGCGGAAGCGTTCGCTGAACCCCACCCGCCGGATGAACGCATCGGCCGAGCCTTCCGGGTCGCCGTCCACGGCGGCCCGAATCGCGGCGCGACGGCAGCGGTTCGCGGCTCGCAGGTCGCGCCAGCCCGCGAGGCCGCGAAGCACCGCGCCGAATGCCGCGAACGGGGCCCGCCTCGGATCGGCCATCCGGATCCGGTCCCGTCCCGTCCAGACCACGGCGCCGGGAACGAACGGGTCTCTTGGAAGCGTCTTCCGCCCGACCAGCGACTCGAGACGTCGGTAGTTGGACATCGAGACCTGGAAGCCGAGATCGCAGGAGAAGCCTTCGACGAGGATGGATCCGAGCCGGCCTCCCACGCGGTCCGATCGCTCGAGGATGCGGAAGGGCCGTCCCCGTCGTTGAAGTTCGCGGCCCGCGGCGAGGCCGGACATGCCGGCGCCGATGATCAGGATTGGGGCGTCGACGGTCATGGTCGATCCGGGGGGAGGGTCGGGTTCACTTCCCGACCATCATCTCCTGAATCTCACGCCGTGTCGCCGCGTCCCGTTCCCAGCGACCTCCCACCGAGCGGGTCTTCATGGATGCCCCGTGGGCCTTGGCGCCGCGGATCTGCATGCAGGAGTGGGTCGCCTCGACCATCACCAGCACGCCGGCGGGATCGAGGTGCTGTTCGATGGCTTCGCGGATCTGCTGCGTCAGCCGCTCCTGCTGCTGCGGGCGGCGGGCGAGGATCTGGACGGTCCGGGCCAGCTTCGAGAGCCCGACCACCCGGTCGTGCTGCGGCTGGTAGGCGATGTGGGCGACCCCGGTGAACGGAAGCAGGTGATGCTCGCACATGCTGGTGAAGGGAATGTCGGTGACCATCACGGGGTCGTTGCCGTCCTGGGCGAACTGCCTGGCCAGGTGAGCCGCCGGGGATTCGTCGAGACCTCCGAACATCTCGCCGTACGCCTTCGCGACGCGGCGGGGCGTGTCGAGCAGTCCCTCGCGATCCGGATCCTCGCCGATGGCGATGAGGATCTCCCGGACGGCGGCTTCGATTCTCGGTTGGTCGAAGGCCGGCTTGCGGCTCGTCTCGGTTTCCTCGGTGATTTCGATTTCACGGCTGGTGCGGGCGTCGTGGATCATGTCCGTGTCTTTCCGTTCGGAGTCGAGTGCTCGTGGTCGGTTCCGCCACCGCTCGGTTGGCGTCTACTCCCGAATTTCGCGTCCCCGCGTCACCCGGATTCAACCTTCGCGAACGAGTCGAAGCCGAATGGGTCCGCGGGCGGTGTCGGGGTCCACGGGCCTTCCGTCCTGCAGGATCTCCAGTCGACCGGCGGCGACCAGCCGTCGAGCGGCGCTTCGAACCGATTCGAGATGGTTGCGCCATCCCGCGGGGTCGATGGCCCGGGCGATCTCCGACGGACACGCCGTGCTCCGGCGAGGTCGAGCGTCGAGGCGTTCGATGATCCGCTCCTCGATCCGGCGATCCTCGCCGGCGACCCCGCCACGGCGGCAGCGGTCGGAGCAGTACCGCACCCGCTCCCAGTCGCGAGCCCACTTGCGGCGCCACGCGAACGATCGTCCGCAGCATTCGCAGATTCGCCTGGGAAGCGGGGGCCGGCTCATGGCGCGTTCACCGCGAAGAGGCCATCCGGTTCGTCATGCGAGGGTTTCGGCGACGTGAAGGACGCGTCTCTGAGGAGATGTCCGGCCGCGGCAGCGCCGCTTTCGAAGGCGTGTTCCACCCGGCCGCCGAGGCACCAGTCTCCGCAGACCACCACCTGGTGCTTCGCATCGACGTACGTCGGGGCCCCCAGGGGTTCGCTGGTGAGGGCGTACCTCCAGCGGTGGACGGTGCCGGGACGGTCGACCGCGACGCCCAGCGCCTCCGCGGCGAGGGTCCGGAGCCGCGGCTCGACGACGGTGGGGTCCTCCTCGAGGTGCTCCATCGACCACGCCGGGGTGGCATTGACCGTCCAGCAGCCGGCGTCGGCCCGCCCCGGGCGGGAGGCCTCCCTCGCCATCCAACGGATTCCCGGAACGGGGTCGACGGCGACGTCGAAGCCCGGATCCGAGTCGATGCCATCGAGCAGCAGCGTCCACGTGGGATCGAACCGAACGCCATCCAGCGGCGCCGCATCGACGCCGCCCGAACGGAGCAGGGTCGCGGCCTGCGCGGCGGGGACGGCGAGGACGAGGCGATCAGCCTTCCCGATCGTGCCGCCTGCCTCGTCGAACGCGGCCCATCCGTCCGAGGTCCGCTCGAGGCGGTCGACCCGATGGCCGAAGTCGACTCGGAGATCACGCTGGAGGTGCCGGACGAGTTCGTTCATGCCGGGGATCCCCACGAACCATGGATCGACCGGTCTCGGGCGAACCGACCCGTCCTGGAGGATCCGCGGGTTCCAGCGAGCGATGACGCCGTCCTCCTCCCAGCTCCGTGCGAGTCGCTCGAGGGCGTGTCCGCGCAATCTGAGGACCTGACAGCCGTGATCGTGGCGGGTGCCGTCCCCACGGCGGCTGGAGGAGCGACCTCCGGGCCCGCGACTCTTGTCGAGGAGCGTCACCGCATGGCCGTGGTCGTGGAGGATCCGCGCCGCGTACGAACCCGCGATGCCGGCCCCGACCACGAGCGCCGATCCGAGTCGATCCGCCCCGCGGGCCACGCGGGCGTATCGATCGAGATCGATCCGCGCGGCATGATCGGTGGAGGTTCGCGCCCGAATCGTCCCGGCGATCGGTCGCTCGGGTTCGAAGGCCCGATCGAAGAGTCCGAGGCACCAGAGCAGGCCCGCGACGGAGTTGGCGTCGGAACCGTCGAGCGCGAAGCGATCGTTGAGGTCGAAGAGCCGGTCGACCGCTTCTTCCGGCGACGCGGTCCACTCGAGCAGCATCTTGCCCCAGGTCATCCGGAGATTGTTGTGAAGTCGTCCCCGGACCCGGAGCGAGGTCTGGGCGAGGTCCCAGAGGGCGTCGCGCGTGTCGCCACGGGCCAGGCGCTCCCACGATCTCCGGCCGGGGCGGTCGTCTCGGCGGTGTCGCTCGAGCGCTCTCCGTGCCCAGTCCGGCAGGACGCCGAGCGAATCGTGACGAGGATGATGCAGGCAGAAGTGGTGGGAGAGCTCTCGCCACACGAGCAACTCGTCGAGGAACTTACCGCCGCCCTCCCCCCCGACACGATGGGCCTCGCGGGCGATCCGCATCGGCGAGATCATTCCGTGGTGGAGGTAGGGGGACAAGCCGCTCACCCCGTCCTCGTCGGTCGCATCGTTCCTCCGCCGGTGGTATCGCCGAAGCCCGTCCGCGCGGAACGCCTTCCATCGTTCGTCCGCGGCGATCATGCCTCCGGGGAGGTCCGGGACGGGGCCGACGCCGTGGTCGAGATCCCAGGATCCCACCAGTTCGCCGAGATCGCTCGAGTCGAGATCGAGGGTCCCGGGTGGAAGGTCGTCCTCCCCGGCCATCGGTGCATCGAGCGACGCGGCGGGCCAGTCCCGGTCGAGCCGGGCCTTCCATGCCGGTTCGGCGGCCTTGCGGAAACGGAACGCTCGATCGTGCACGCCGTCGATCAGCCGGGCCGGTGCGACGCAGGCGGTGTCCACGAGTGCGACTTCGCCGGGTACGACGGCCGCGATGGAAGCGGTCCACCGGGGCCAGGGACGGACCGGCTGGTCCTCGGCGAGAAGTACGCGGGCGCGGCGGGCGAGATGCCGAAGTCCCGAGCCGGCCCCCGGGGTCGTGGGGGGCGTCACCGACATCCGGACTCCGAGTGAGGCGAGCGACGCCTGCGTCTCCCGAAGCCCTTCGAGCATGAAGGTGGTGTGACGGTCGTTCGCGTGGGGGTGCCGTCCTCCGAAGCCCGCGTGGACGACGAGCGGCAGGCGGAGTTCCCGCGCGGCCGCGGCGGCGACTTCGAGCAGTGGGTTCTCCTCCGTCCGATTCGCGTGGTGCAGCCAGCACACGACGAGATCACCGCCGCGACCGCGGTCGGACAGCGGGTGGACCCGCTCCCGAAGATGCCCGGGAAGCCGGTGGATGACCTCTTCGAGGCTCATGACGCCGGAACGCGAAGCGCCCCCAGGCCCCCGTCGATCCCGACCGTCTGTCCGGTGATCCAAGCGGAATCCGGGGAGAGGAGCCACGCGATCGCCGGGGCGACGTCGTCCGGGACGCCGATTCGGCCCAGCGGGTGCATCTTCCGGGAGTGCTCGAGGGCTCGNTCGCTTCCGGTGATCTTCGATGCCAGCGGAGTGTCCACGAGGCCGGGTGCGACGACGTTGAACCGGAGNCCGCGGGCCGCGTAGGTGGCGGCGGCCGCCCGCGCGAGGCCTTCNACCCCGGCGCCGGCGGCGGCGATCGCTTCGTGGTTCGAAAGTCCCGTGGCGGCCGCGACGGTGGAGACCAGCACCACGCTTCCACCCGTCCGCAGGTGCTTGCCCGCGGCCTTCACGCAGCCGAATGCCGTGGTCAGCTTGGACGCGATCGTCTCCTCCCACTCCCTGGTCGAGACCATGTGAGCCGGCTTCAGGGTGATGCAGCCCGCGAGATTGACGATCCCCCCAAGCCCGCCGTCCCGATGCAGGTCTCCGACCAGCGCCTCGGTGGCGTCGGGATCCCGTGCATCGAGCCGGTGACGGGACTCGAGTCCCGCCACGTCATCGAGTGCATCCACGTCCCGGGCGGCCCCGACGACGGTCGTTCCTCGCGCGACGAGCCGGTCGACGAGGGCTCGGCCGATGCCGCCCCCGGCGCCGACGACGAGCACGCGGTCGATGGGTGAAGTCGGGTCTGGATGGGTCTGGTCGGTCATGGTCGGGATCCGGTTCGGGGGGAAGGTGCATCGCGGACGATGCGGCGTCGAAGGCGTTTCGACGGAAACCGACGGGAGTTTCAGCATGCCGACCGGGACACGAGCGGTTCCACGTGGGAGAATGAGCGAATGACCGAAGACCCATCCGAACGTGCGACGTTGGACGAGCAGCTCGAGGCGGCGTGGCGGGGGCTCGCCGCCGCGGTCACCGACGCCCGGCACGAATGGCACCTGCCGATCGTCGCGTCGGTCGGGCCCGACGGTCGACCGGAAGCGAGGACCGTGGTACTTCGTTCCGTGGTTCCGGAGGATCGGACGGTGTCGTTCCACACGGACCGAAGGAGCCCGAAGGTCGGCGAGATCGAGGCATCGGGACGGCTCGCCTGGGTGTTCTACGAGCGATCGAGCAAGGTCCAGGTCCGAATCCACGGGGCGACGTCGGTGCACTGCGAGGACGACGTGGCGGACGCCGGCTGGGCCAGAACGACGCTGTCAAGCCGGCGGTGCTATCTCGCGCCGCATCCGCCTTCCACGGTGCTCGACGACTGGCACTGCAACCTGCCGGACGGCCTGCATTCGTCCCAGCCCGGGGTCGCGGAGAGCGAGGCCGGACGACGCAACTTCGCCGTGGTGCGAACCCGGGTGGACCAGCTCGAACGACTGGAACTCCACCACGACGGCCACCTTCGGGGACGCTGGAAATGGGATGCGGACGGTGGTTCAACCGCCGATTGGCTGGCTCCCTGACGTCCGGGTGGGAGCATCGATCCGAGCGATGGACGCTCGGCGGGCAGCGACGAGCATCAGTCCGAAGGGCACCCACCAGACGAGGTCGTTCGTGAGGATGTTGATTCCGAAGATCCAGTCGATCCCGCCGCGGGACGCCGTCCAGGCGAATCCGATGGGGCCGAAGACCTTCCCCAGCAGGCCGACGAGCACGATGGGCCAGTGCCGGAGCGGATCCCGTGCGGCGCACAGGTATCCGACCCCGTAGACGCCGATCACCATCCCGAGGCACTGCCAGATTGCTCGGCCCGGATCCTCGAGAGGGGGCATGCCGAGCAGTCGGAAGGGCAGGTCCGGTGCCAGGACGATCGGGATTCCCCAGATGAGGTTGTAGACACCGGCCGCGACCAGCCAGCGGGACATCCACGGGGCCGCAGAGGGTTGATTCGTCGTCATGACAGGCGATTCGACGTCGGTGGGATCTGGATGCCGGGGCCTCCTCCGACGTCCTGAATCGGTTTTTTATGGGAAAAAAGTGCGCCATCGGTTTGCGAGGAGCGAAAAGGCTGGCATAGTTTCGTGAGTCGGCCGTAGGGAAGCCGGCTTTGACGATAGGGAAAACCAGGAAAAGGGCCATACAACATGCAGTTCAAGACCGCTTCGTGCGCTGTCATCGCAGCGCTGAGCCTCGGTAGCGTCGCAAAGGCCGATTTCGTCGGCATCGTCGGCGGGCAGACCAGTGTGCTCCTTGACTTCGAATTGATCTCTTCCGTCACCGATCTCGAGCTCACGGGAGTGAGCGACGGGGTCGTCCTTCCCGGCAACCTCGGGGATGAATCGGTCGCTTTCACCATCACCTCGCGATACGCCGCGAACGATGCGACCGACTTCCTCTACGACGCGGACAACTTCATCGCGACGTTCTCCGGCACGATCGCCCACCGGGGAACGCTCACGTTCAACGAATCGATCACGATCGGCAACTTCGACATCGCATTCGACGAGGGCCTCGGTGCCTTCGCAGTCTCGGACACGTTCTTCGACGGGACCGGACTCGGCGCCCTGTTCGCCATCGGCCTTCCCCTCACCATCTCGCCGCTCGAGCAGACCTTCGACGCCGTGGGCGACCTTCTGGTGACCGAGAACTTCGCGACGATCCTGCTGGACCTCGGTCTCACCACCGTCGACCTCACCGGTGCGGACGTGGGTGACGCGTTCATCCAGGGGTACAACCAGGCGATTCCCGGCCCCGGGCCGCTCGTCCTCGCGGCCATCGCCGCGGCGGGTGCTCGCCGCCGCCGCCGCTGAGCGCAGAAGACCACCGGTCCGGCATGCCGGCCGGAAGACGTCGATGCCGGGATCCGATTGAATCTGGAACATCTCCGTCATCGACAACATGTTCGTAGAGCGCCGTACGTTCGGCGACTCGTCCAAGACAATGCCCCGGCATTGAGGAGTGAAAAGGGAAATGAAAATGCGCACCCAAATCGGATCGCTCTGTGCGATCGCGGCCGTCTCCGGTTTCGCAACGACCGCCGAGGCGGACATCGTTGAAGTCGTCGGCGGTCAGACGAGCGTCCTGCTCGACCTCGAGCTGATCGGCAGCGTCACCGACCTCGTCCTCACGGGCGTCAGCGACGACACCATCGTCCCCGGCAATCTCGGTCCGGACTCGGTCGCCTTCGCGATCACCTCCCCGGATGCGGCGTCGAACCCGACGACCTTCATGTACGACACCGACGACTTCTTCGGTTCGTTCTCGGGTGTCGTCGGCCACCGCGGCACGCTCACCTTCAACGATTCCATCACGCTCGGCAACTTCGACGTCGCCTTCGATGCCGGCACGGAGGCGTTCACGGTGTTCGACACCGCCAGCAACCTCGGCGCGATCTTCGCGATCGGGATCACGGACGCCCAGGCCCTCGAGGACACCTTCACGGTGGTTGGCGATCTCCTGATCACCGCGAACTTCGCGAACCTCCTCCTGGACCTCGGACTCACCGACACCGACCTGACCGGGGCGGACGTGGGTGACGGCTTCCTCCAGGCGGTCAACATTCCGGGTCCCGGCGGGCTCGCCCTGGCGGGCCTCGCGTTGTTCGGCACTCGCCGTCGTCGCGGCTGATCCGGCCTCGCGCGTGAACACCGATCGTGGCCCGTCATTCGACGGGTCACGATCTTTCTTTTGCGTCCGACCATCGCGCCGGTCGACCGTCCGAACGGGACGTTCGATCCGAGCCCGGGATGTTCGTGTCCCACCTCGCATCCCCGTGGCGATGGTTCCGCACCGCGGTTCGGGAAGCGCTCGACGGTCGGACCGCGCCGCTCGCGAGCCCGCCGCATCCGCGGCTTGCTTCCGGGGCACGGCCACCATCGACCCGCACCCCCGATGCGGTGAAGGACGCCACGCCCTCGGTGGAGGACGTGGCGTCGATGGACCGGGATCCGTTCGAGCCGCGAAGCCGCGGACTCACTTCGACTTGCTGGTGTTTCCGAGGGGCTGGATGTCCGCCGCCCGGAACGCCGCCGGAAGGTCGACGTGGCAGGAACGGCCCGTCTTGGCGATGTAGTCCTGGTGGTAGTCCTCGGCCGGCCAGAACGTCTTCGCGGGTTCGACCTCGGTCACGATCCTCCGACCTCCGAACCGGGATGCGGTCGCAAGCTCGGTCTTCACGCGCGAGGCGACCTTCTGCTGCTCCGGACCGACGGTGTAGATGCCCGACCGGTACTGGGTGCCGAAGTCCGGGCCCTGGCGGTTCAACTGCGTCGGATCGTGGAGGAAGAGGAAGAATCGGACGAGCTTCTCGTAGGAGACCTTGCTGGGGTCGAAGACGACCTTCACGCTCTCCGCATGACCGGTGTCGCCGGTGCAGATCTGCTTGTAGGTCGGATTGTCGATTCGTCCCTGCTGATAGCCGCTTTCGACCGAGATCACCCCGGGAATCTGCTGGAATCCGTGTTCGACGCCCCAGAAGCAGCCGCCGGCGAAATAGCCGGTCTCCACCGGTCGCGGCCTGCTTTCGACGGGCACCTCCTCGCCCTTCTCGACGAACGCGAGTGCTTCGCTGTTGAGGCAGTACCGCTGTCCGGTCGGCGGAGGACCGTCGGGAAAGACGTGTCCGAGGTGGGCGTCGCACCGAGCGCACTCGATCTCCACCCGCACCATGCCGAGCGTGCGGTCCATGGTCTCGGTCACGTGATCGACGTCGAAGGGGCTGAAGAAACTGGGCCATCCGGTGCCGGACGTGAACTTGTGCTCGCTCTTGAAGAGGGGGAGTCCGCACACGACGCAGACGTACATGCCCTCCTTCTTGTTGTCGAGCAGGGTTCCGCAGAAGGCGGGCTCGGTGCCGGACTTCTGGGTGATGCGATACTGTTCCGGCGTGAGTTTCGAGGCGAGTTCCTCGACCCGGGCCCGGGAGAGCGGGGTCACGTCATGGCCCGAGGCGGAGATGCGACGATCGGATTCGGACGTGCTCATGGCGGTGGACTCTCGTGCGGGGGGATTGAGATTCGGAGCCGCGGCCAGCCCGAGCGCCACGACGGCGGCCGCCGCGGTGGTGAAGATCGTGATGCTGATGGTGGGATGCATCGGAAAGGTGCTCCAGGCGGTTTCGCTGGTCGAGCCCTCCGGCTGGAGCGGCTTCGATGGTCCCGCGCCCGGTACCGCCGGGCGCTCGAGGACGGCTCATCCGGAGGGGTTCGTGTTCGGACCCTCCGTGGATCCAAGATCGGCCCTTGTGGCCTCTGAACGCGATGTTTTCAGGTACCGCCCAACCCCTCCGAGGTTCATCGAAATGCCGCCGTCGTCCAGATAGGTCTTCCTGGCGGCATCCGTGACGCCGGCCGACGTCGCTCGCTCGTGGAGCTTCGTCCGGTACGCGGCGATCCGCCCGGCGTGGTCGAGGCCCGGATCGTCGAGGAGATGGGTGGCGACGCTCGTCTCCCAGGCGAGCTGGGCCCGGACCCGCTCGAGGTGGCGGCCCGGATCCGGCACCGTTCCGAAATGCGTGAGTTCGAGGGTGTCGAAACCCATCCCGTCGATCCGGTCGAGCGAGGCGTTCCAGACCGTCGGATCGAATTCGGGGGGAACGAGGGGGAGGATCGGGTGGTCCGTCCCCGGAACCCGCATGCCCGCGACGTCTCCGCTGAAGCAAGTGTGGCCGCGATCGGTCCGGATCGCCCATGCGTGGTGGTGGCGGGCGTGGCCCGGGGTCTCGATCGCGGTGAACCGGTGTCGCCCGTACCGGACGATCCCGCCATCCTCGACGGGGTGGATCCGGTCTTCCGGGCAGGCCTGCATCTCCCCGAAGAGTTCCTCGAGTTCGTCGCCGTAGATGCGTCGCGCGCTCGCGTTGAGTCTTGCGGGATCGACGAGATGGCGGACGCCGAACGGGTGGACGTGGATGTCCGCCCCGCGATCCGCGAACCAGCCGGCGGCGCCCGCGTGATCGAGGTGGATGTGGGTGAGGATGACCGCGGCGACCGATTCTGGATCGACGCCGGCCGTCGCCAGTCCGGTCCGGAGCGCGTCAAGCGTGCTGCTCGGCCCCGACTCGACGAGCACCGGACCCTCCTCGGTGCGGAAGAGGAACGATGCGACCGCCTCGGGAACGCCGCGGTACTTCAGGTCGATCGTGACCGGGGATTCGCTCATGACGTCGGGGGATCGGACGCGGCGTCGTCGCTCGCGCGGGCCTTGCCGCCGCCGATCTCGGAGACGCGTTGCACCACGGTGTAGAGGACGGGGACCATCAGCAGGCTGATCACGGTGGCGGCGAGCATGCCGCCGAAGACCGTGGTGCCCATCGTTCTGCGGCTCGCCGAGCCTGCACCTTCGGCGATGAGCAGCGGAATGACGCCGAGGATGAAGCTGAACGCGGTCATCAGGACGGCGCGGAAGCGAAGTCGGGCCGCGAGCACCGCCGCCTCGGCGGGTGCCACGCCCTCGTCCCGCTTGCTCTTGGCGAACTCCACGATCAGGATCGAGCTCTTCGCGGCCAGACCGATGAGAAGCACGATGCCGACCTGGACGTAGAGGTCGATCGGCAGGCCGGTGAACATGAGGGCCGCCACCACGCCCAGCAGGGCGGTGGGCACCGAGAGCACCACGGAGGTCGGCAGCGACCAGCTCTCGTACTGCGCCGCGAGGACGAGATACACGAGGATCACCGCGAGTGCGAAGATCGCGGACATCGCCCCGGACGAGGATTTCATCTGGAAGGACATGTCCCGCCACGCGAATCCGGTGCCCGGCGGGAGCTCCGTGTCGCCGATCTGTTCCATCAGGTCCAGCGCCTCGCCGCCCGAGAAGCCGGGCGCGGGTCCGGCGGTGACCCGCGCCGACGGGTAGATGTTGAAGTGGAAGACGTTCTCGGGTCCGAAGGTCGGCTTGATCGTCGCGACCGCGGACAGTGGAAGCATCTCGCCGTCCCGGTTCCGGATCTCGAGGGCGGCGATGTCGGAGGGGCGCGATCGGAAGCGAGGTTCCGCGGAGGTGCGGACCTGGTAGATGCGACCGAAGGCCGAGAAGTCGTTGACGTAGTACGAGCCGAGGTTCGCCCCGAGCGCCTGGAATACGTCCTCGAGGGCGACGCCGCGCGAGAGGACCTTGTCGCGATCGATGTCGACGAACACCTGTGGGACGTTCGCGGAGAACGTCGAGAAGGCCTGTCCGATCCCCGACTGCGCGTTCGCCGCGAACACGTACTGGTCGACCGCGCCCTGGAGCACGTCGAAGCCGAGGCCGCTTCGATCCTGCACTTCCAGCGACAGGCCGGCGCTGGCGCCGAGCCCGGGGAGGGAGGGCACCGGGAACGCGACCACCGCACCCTCTTGGACGCCGGCGCCGATCCCGTTCAGCTGTCGGATGATGCTCGACTGCCCGAGGGCTTCGGTGGTCCGCTCGCTCCACGGGTCGAAGACCACCACGATCGTCGCGGCGTTCGCGGAAGCGGCACCCGAGAGCAGGGAATAGCCGCTGATCGCGAGAACGTCGGCGACGCCGCCGATCCCCTCCGCGGAGGCCGCCACTCGATCCACGACCCGCTGCGTGCGTTCGGCGCTGGCGGCGTCCGGGAGCTGGACGTTCATCACGCAGTAACCCTCGTCCTCCTGGGGGACGAATCCGGTCGGCAACGTGGTGAACATCCATCCGGCCGCGACGACGAGGGCGATGAACGCCGTCACGGTGAGCGGCCAGATGGCGATGAGGCCCTTCACCGTCGCGGCGTAGGCGGTCGTGATCCTCGCGAGCACCGCGTCGAAGGCGCGGAAGGCGATGTTCTTGCGATCGGAGGTCGGTCGGAGCAGCACGCCGGCGAGGGCGGGGCTCAGGGTGAGGGCGTTGATGGAGCTGAAGACGGTCGCGATGGAGATCGTGAGGGCGAACTGCTTCAGGAGGCTGCCGGTGATGCCGCCGATGAAGGCCGCGGGGACGAACACCGCGAGCAGCACGATCGTGGTCGCGACCACCGGCCCGGAGACCTCCTTCATCGCCTTGAGCGCGGCTTCCCTCGGGGGGAGCTTCTCCTCGTCGAGGATCCGCGTCACGTTCTCGACCACGACGATCGCGTCGTCCACGACGATCCCGACCGCGAGCACGAGCCCGAAGAGGGTGAGCAGGTTCAGGCTGAACCCGAGCGCGAGCATCACCGCGAAGGTCCCGATCAGCGAGACCGGGATGGTCACGGCCGGGATGAGCGTGGCCCGGAAGTTCTGCAGGAAGACGAAGACCGTCAGGATCACGAGTCCGATCGTGATCAGCAGGGTCGTCTGGAGTTCGGCGAGACTGGTCCGGATGATCAGGGTGCCGTCGTAGACGATCTTGTAGTCGACGCCCTCGGGGAACGACTTCGAGAGGCGGTCCAGCGCCTCCATGCACCCGTCCGCGACGTCGATCGCGTTCGCGCCGGGCAACTGGTAGATCGCGAGGGTCGCCGCCGGACTTCCGTCGAGCGATGATGCGAGGTTGTAGCTCTCGGATCCGAGTTCGATGCGGGCGACGTCCCGGAGCTTGACGAGGGTGCCGTCGCTGCCGGTTCGCAGCACGATCTCCTCGAACTGGGCGGCGGTGTTCAGACGTCCGGTGGTGGTGACCGTGTAGTCGAACACCTGGCCGGGCGGGGCGGGGGCGGCGCCGATCCGGCCTGCGGCGACTTCCGCGTTCTGCGCCCGGATCGCGGTGACGACCTCGTTGGTGGTCATTCCGAGCGACCGGATCGTCTCCGGGTCGATCCAGATCCGCATGCTGTACCGGCCGACCCCGAAGGTCTTGATGTCGCCGACGCCGGGGACCCGGGTGAGCTCGTCGCGAAGCTGCGCCTCCGCGTAGTTGTTCAGGAACAGCGCGTCGAACTCGCCACCCTCCTCGGCGATGATCGACGCGTAGAGGATGATGTCGGTCGACTGCTTCTTGGTGAGGACGCCCTGTCGCTGGACCTCCTCCGGGAGCTTGGGGATCGCCGAGGCCACCTTGTTCTGGACCAGGACGTTCGCGGTGTCGAGGTCGGTGCCCACCTCGAACGAGACCGTGATCACGCACGATCCGTCGCTGGCGGAGACGCTGCTCATGTAGAGCATCCCGTCCACGCCGTTGATCTCCTGCTCGAGGGGCGTCGCGACGGTCTCGCCGATGGTCGAGGCGCTCGCCCCGGGGAAGATCGCCGAGACCTGGATGGTCGGCGGGGCGATGTTCGGATACCGCGCCTGCGGAAGCGCGGTGTAGGCGATCGCACCCATGATGAGCGTGACGATCGAGATGACCGACGCGAAGATCGGTCGGCGGATGAAGACGCTGCTCAACATGGGCTCACGCGTCCCCGTCGCTGGGTTCGGTCGATCCGTGCATCGCGGCCGCCGCGGGATCGATGAGCTCGAGCGCCTGCTCGAGGGACATCGCGTCCGGCGACACCGTCGAGCCGGGACGGGCCCGGAGGATGCCGTCGACGATCACCAGGGACGTGTCGTCGAGCCCGGCCTCGATCTCCTGGAGGCCGTTCAGCGCCACACCCACCGTGACGCCCTGGCGCGACACCACGTCGTCCCCGTCGATCGCGTAGACGTACGCTCCGGCCATGTCGAAGAGCACCGCCGATTCGGGCACCGCGAGCCGCTCGCGTGCCGGCTCGGCGAGTCGGGCTCGGACGAAGAGCCCGGGTCGAAGCAGGTCGCCGGGGTTGGGGACCACGCCCCGGATCGTGACCGTTCCGGTCTGGCGATCGATCTCGGGCGCCGCGAAGTCGACCACGCCGGGCTGGTCGTAGACCTCGCCGTCCGGAAGCACGATCCTGAATTCGTAGTCGCCGCGGCGGTCGCTCGCGCGTCCCGCCTCGTTCATTCGACGCCGGTACTCGAGGTAGGCGGTCTCGGGCAGCGAGAAGTACACGTTCATCGGGTCGATGCTGGTGATCCTCGCGAGCAGGGTCGGTTCGCCGCGACCCACCAGGTTGCCGACGCTGACGAGGTCCTCCCCGATCTGGCCCGCGATCGGCGAGACGATCGTCGTGTAGGTCACGTCGAGCCGGCTTCGCGTCACCTGGGCCTTCGCCTGCTCGACCTTCGCGGCCGCGACCTCCACGTTCGCCTCGGCCTCGAGGATCTCGATCTCGGTCGCCGCGCCCTTGTCGAAGGCGGCCCGGTACTTCGCGAGCACCTGGCGGGTGAGCTGGAGACTCGCCTCCGCGCTCCGGAGGTCGGCGTCGGCGATGGCCAGGTTCGCCTCGTATTCGTCCGGCTCGAGGCGGAAGAGCGTCTCACCCGGCTCGACCCGGTCACCGGGCAGGAAGTCGCGGGACTCGAGGAATCCGGAGATCCTCGCCCGGATGTCGACGGTCTCGAGCGGTTCCACCGTCGCGACGATGTCGCGATACGGCTCGAACCGTCGGATCTCCGGATGGATGACCGTCACCTTCGGCGGTGGTGGCGCGGCGAATTCGTTCCGCTGTTCCTCGCAACCGGATCCTGCGAGCAGGACCGCGAATGCGGGAATCGTCACGGACAGGATTCGGGGTCGAGAGGTCGGGCCGGCAACTCGGTGGAGGATTGATTTCACGGCAGCATGGTATCCGGGGCTGGGGCCCCCGTCGGTTCCAGCAGGTGCTCCCGGAACAGCCCGCGGATCCGCCGATACTCGTCCAGCCAGCTGGAGGGGGTGCGGAATCCGTGCGGCTCGACGGGATAGATCGCGACCTCCCAGTCCTCCTTGCCGAGCTCGATCAACCGCTGGGCCAGCCGGACGGTGTCCTGGAAGGGGACGTTGTCGTCCACCATCCCGTGGCAGATCAGGAGGGGACGCTCGAGCCCTTCGGCGTGCTCGATCGGGGAGCTCCGCCGGAAGGCCATCGGGTCGACGTCCGGCGTGTTGAGGATGTTGGCGGTGTAGCCGTCGTTGTAGTGCGACCAGTCCGTGACCGGCCGGAGGGCCGCGCCGCACGCGAACAGTTCAGGCCGCGTGAAGAGCCCCATCAAGGTCAGGAAGCCGCCGTAGGAACCGCCGTACACGCCCACCCTGTCCGGATCGACGCGGTGGTTCTCGACGAGCCAGGCGATGCCGTCCTCGAGATCGTCGAGCTCCGGCGGCCCCATGTTCCGGGCGATCGCCGTCCGCCAGTCCCGTCCGTAGCCGGCGCTGGCCCGGTAGTCGAGGTCGAGCACGACGAAGCCCTCGCGTGCGAGCAGGTCGTGGAACATGCCCTCCCTGAAGTACCGACTCCATCCGGCGTGGGCGTTCTGGAGGTATCCGGCGCCGTGGATGAAGAGGACGGCGGGACGTCGCCCGCCCCGATCGTCTTCCGTCCCCTCGGGCGGAAGGTGGAGTCGACCCCGGATCGGTCTGCCGTGCCGGCCCGGGACGTCGACGAGGACGGGCGGATGCCGCTCGATCGAGTCGAACCGGGGGGTGGTGGAATGGGTGAGCGGCGGCGTGCCGGTCGACCGCGACTCGGTGGTCCGGACGTGGAGCTCCGCCGGGGCCTCGAGGTTCGAGTGCATGAACAGGACGCGTTCCCCGTCCGGACTGATCGAGAAGGACTCGACCATGCCGGGATCGTCGATCATCGATTCGGTCCGACCCGTCGACGGATCGACGCGTTCCACCCGCCATTGGCTGGGATCGTCTCGATTCGATCGGTACCAGAGCATGTCGTCGGTCGGATGTCGCTGGACGGATCGCACCTCGAATCGTCCGGCCACCAGTGGTTCGACGATGCCGGCGGGACCCTGCCGGGTCTCGGCCGCGACGGCCTCGTCCCGGGGGGGCTGGTCTCCGTCGGGAACGAGGGCCTCCGCGTCCGCGGCATCGACCGGCCGCCAGGTCATGAGATCCGACCAGCCGAGTCCCTCGCTCAGGAACCAGAGGGTGTCCCGGTCGCGAAGCCATCCCATCTCGTTGAACCGCCAGCCGATCCAGGCCGGATCATGCAGATGCTCGACGATGGTGGTCCCATCGCCCTCGATGGCGACGTCCGGCGCCACGACCACGATCCACCGATCCTTGTTGTCCAGGCTGCGGGCCTGGATCGCCGCGAGGGCGCCGTCGTCGGACCAGGCCACGGTCCCGATCGACAGAGGGCGGGGATCGGTCTCCGGCGGATGCTCGGCGTCGGAGTCCCTCCCCGCGACGCTCGCGAGCCGTTCGATCCGGGATCGCAACGCCGACGCCGGCGCGATGGGATCCGCCGGCGGGTCGGTCGCGTCCCCCGCATCCTTCGCGTCGATCGCCTCGCGCCAGGCGGTGTTCTCCGCCCGGATCGACGCGAGCCGATCGACCCGGCGTTCGGGGAGATCGTCGAGATCGATCTCCCGGGCGACCCCGTCGCGCAGGTCCACCAGGAACAGTCGTTCGGGGGTCCTTTCGATGGTTCCCACCTTGGGGCGGATCGATCGGACGTCGACGTATCCATCGTCGGTCACGAAGACGGGCATGTCGTCGGACTTCCGTTGCACGCGTCCGGCCGGGGCGGCTTCGATCAACATCCAACGTGCATCGGGCGAGAGGTGCCGACGAGTCTCGCGAAGCGACGGATCCAGTCGAACGGGACCCGTGACGTCGTGGTCACGCGCTTCACGCCGGGCATCGGACCGAAGCCGACCGGTCTCGCGGGCCTCGGCCCGGTTGCGCAGGGTCTCGAACAGTCGCCGTTGGTCGGCGGCGAGCCCGGTGGGATCCGCGGGCGGTTCGGGGGGATCCTCGAACCTGATCGAGGCTGGCTCGATCTCCGTGCCACGGCCGAGGTCTCGGATGATGGTCCGCCCGTCCCGTTCGAAGGCGATCCTCCCGTCCCGGAGGAAACGAGGGCGGTATTCGATCGTGGTGGTGCGGGTGAGCTGCTCCACCCCACCGGACGCGGGATCGAAGAGGACGAGGTCGCCGTTCCGCGTGGTGACCATCGATGTTCGATCCCGGTTCCAGTCGCCCGATCCCACCAGTCGATCCGCGGCCTCGTCGTCGAGCTCGACGACCGTCCCGGTCACCGGATCGATCTCGAACACGTCGCGTTCCTCGGTCGTCCCGCGACGCCGATCGAAGCGGATGGATGCCGAATCCGGCGACCAACGAGGCCGCTCGGGCACGGCGCCGATCCAGGCGGGATCCGACATGGCCGTCTCGAGGTCGAGCGTCTCCACGTCGGGCTTCGTCGAGGGCGGGGTGAGGTGAAGGAGGAGGGAGAGGGCGAGGTTGATGGTCATGTGGTCGTTCCGGGCTCGCTCGGTCGCCGGGAGCGGGTCTCCGGCACGAGGAAGCGGCCGGTGCATCATGTCCGAGTCCGGAACCGATTGCACGCGGGATCCGGCTCGTCCGCGGTCTTTCCCGGGGGACTCTCCCGCGATCGCCCCGGTCGGCGGCGGTCCGACCGCCGGAGCGAGTAGCATCCGGGACCGTGGACAGCGACCCGCCAGACGTCCAGTCACCCGACATCGCCGAGATGTCGCCGCGCCGACGCGCCCTCATCCTGGTCGCGATGACCGGATCGCTGTCCATGATCATGATGGACACCACGGTGGTCGGCGTCGCGTTGGCGGAGATCGGGCGGGATCTGGGGCTCGTCGAGTCGCAGCTGGCGTGGGTCGTGAACGCGTACCTGCTGGCCCTCGCGGCCCTCATTGCGCTCGGTGGTCGGATCGGGGACCTGGTCGGCAAGAACCGGGCTTTCCTGGCGGGCGTGGTGGTGTTCGCCCTCGCGAGCCTCTGGTGCGGCTTCGCCGACTCGGGGCCGGTGCTGATCGGGGCGAGGGTCCTCCAGGCGATCGGGGCGGTCCTCATGCAGCCCGCTTCGAGCGCGATCGTCATCTCGACGTCCCCACCCGGCCGGGAGGGTCGGACCATGGGGATCTACGTCGGCATCTCCATGCTGTCGCTGGCGATCGGGCCGGTCCTCGGCGGGATCGTCACCGAACGCCTCGGGTGGCAGTGGATCTTCTTCATCAACCTGCCGATCGCCGCCCTCGCCCTCGTCCTGGCGCTCTGGGCGAAGCCTCCGGCGATTCGATCCACCGAACGCGCGATCGACGGCCTGAGCATCGCGCTGCTGGTGGCGTCGATTCCGTTGCTGGTCGGCGGGATCCAGGAGGTCGATCCGTGGATGATCGCCGCCGGCTTCGTGGGGCTACTCGTGTTCCTCCGTCGACAGGACCGCGTCGAGAACCCGGTGCTTCGACTGGACCTGCTCCGGGACCGGGGATTCCTTGCGGACGCCTCGATGCTCGGCCTGATGCAGTTCGCGCTGACCGGCACCGTGATCCAGCTGTCGGTGCTCCTCCAGTCGACCTTCGCGCTCGATCCCGAGGCGGCCGGTTTCGCCACGCTCCCGCTGATGATTCCGGTCCTGCTCTTCGTGCAGGTCTCGGGCCGACTCTACGATCGACTCGGCGTTCGACGGCTCGCGATCCCCGCGGCGGTGGTCGCCGCGTCCGCCGCGGTCCTCCTCGGAGTCGGATCGCTCACCACGTCGATGACGGTGCTCGTGGTGGCGATGCTGCTGCTCGGTTGCGCGATCCCCTTCGTGAACATGGCCAGCAACACCGACGGGATGCGTCGGATCGATCCGGTGAACCGCGGTCAGGCATCCGGCGTCCTGCAGACCTTCCGCATGTTCGGCTCCACGCTCGGTCTCGCGTTCATGACCGCGATCGTCGGCGCCGCCGGCCGCTGGAACGCCGATGCGGCGACGGCCTGCACCGGAATCGATCCGGGCCTGATCGAACGGGCGGGGCGGGGCGATCTCGCCGATCTCGCGACGCTGGTGGAGACCGCCCCCGAAGCCTGCGTGGAATTCGTCCGATCCGAGATCGCGCGGGGCATCGGATGGGGCTTCGTGTTCGCGGGCGCCGTCGCGTCGCTCGCGACGGTGGCCGCGATCGCGTGGCGGCCGCCGACGTCGTCCAAGGTGGAATGAGCCGGCCGAACGGGGGTCAGGGCGTCGGTGCCGGGGGGAGCTCCCTCGGCCGCCAGGTCCCCACGTGTCGCGTGACGCCGCCGTCCCACTCCGCCCATTCCGTCCACGCCGCCGCGTCGATCTCGAAGATCGAAAGCGTGGCCGTGGGACATTCGACGTGACTCGCCGCGAGGCGCGACGCGAGGTCCTCGACGCCCGGATTGTGACCCACCAGCAGGAGCCGTCGTGCGTCGCCGCCGTGTTCTCGAGCAGCGTCCACGATCGATCCGGGTGAGGCGAGGTAGAGCGTCCGGGTCGCGGTGGCCCGCCCCTCGCATCCGGCCGCCTCGACGAGGCCTTCGACGGTCTCGAGGGTGCGACGTGCATCCGAGGTCACGATCCGGTCGGGCACCCGGTCGAGTTCACGGCACAGCCGGCCCATCCGGTCCGCCGCGGCGATGCCGCGGGGGTTCAGCGGTCGGTCGTGGTCGGCGAGGCCCTCGGTGGCCCACGAACTCTTCGCGTGTCGGAGAAGGAGGAGTTCGATGGGGGGATTCGGCATCGAGGGTCGCGGCTCCGGCGTCAGCGCGGGCAGGCGCCCCACGCCCCGATCAGGATACCCACGTCCGCGCCGTCCACCGCGCCATCGCCGTCGAGATCACCCGTGCAGCTTCCCATCGCGGCCTGGATGATCTCCAGGTCCTGTCGGTCCACGGCGCCGTCGTAGTTGAGGTCCTCGCGGAGATAGTGGCTCGTCGGGTCGCAGCTGGTGCTGGCCCCGGTGGGGCACGCCCCGTCGAAGCCGAGCGGGAGACGACCGTTGATGAAGCAGAAGAAGTTCTTGAAGTCATGGACCACGACGGGATCGGGGGCGAGCGTCGCGGCATGACCGCCGGACGCGAGCGTGGAGATCGCGAGGTCGACCTGCGCGTCGAGATACGCGATGTTGCCGTCGAGATTCGGCTGCCCGAAGGAGATCTCGTACGCGTCGGCGACGGTCGGATCGGTCTCGACGGCGATCGAGAAGTTCCCGGCGCCGGTCGCCGCGCCATCGGCGAAGATGGTCGCCCAGGCGATCATCCCGAAGCAGTCCTCCATGTCCGAGGACTGGGGGTTCCAGCAGTGCAGGCAGGTCGAGGCGTCGGACGCGGGCACGCAGGAGGTGGCGTAGCAGGCGACGTTGCGGTAGGCCATGAGGATCGAGGCGTCGAGGTAGTACTGCTGGAGGCAGTCCGAGACGAACATGGTCCGGGTGCCGCCCCCGGGGAGCGGGCAGGGCAGGTGGAAGTCGTCGCTCCCGGTGCCGGCATGGAGCCGCATCGGAAGGAACGCGGTGAGTCGCAGCTTCAGGCCGGTGGTCTCGTTCGCGTTGTACTGGTCGACGATCCCCCGGATCGACGCGAGCGCGGTGAAGTAGATCGGCATGTCGGCCGGCGTGGCCGGCTCGAAGTCGATCCACATCTCGAGATGACCGCCCAGATTCGTCGCGAGGGTCGCCGCGTCGGACGGCGCGAGGCTCGCGAGGTGGTCGGCGATCGCCTGCGCATCGGCGACGCCGCAGTCCGCCGACCCGCAGTGGATCATCGAGAAGCCGGGAGAGACCCGGATGGGCGGGTTCGCGGTCGCGAAGTGCGTCGCCGCGGCGGTGAACGCCGCGGCATAGTGCTTGAAGTAGCCGTCGCTGCAGTCCTTGTAGATCGTGCCGCCGAGGCCGGCCCGCGCGTCCGAGACGAAGTCCTTGAACTCCTTCCAGGCGTTGTTCGCGGCGGGTTCCGCGGCGAGTCCGAACGCCGTGTTGCTCCACAACACGATGCCCTTCCGCGACGATGGCGGCGTGGCCGTCACGGTGGCCGCGATGGCGAGGACGGCGATCAGGGAGAGGATGACGGCGACTGGATTTCGGTTCGTGCTCATGGGGTCTCCGATCGATGTGATTCCTCGGCCGGATGGCATCGGCTCCTGGTCGGGCTCGCACCCGTCGATTCGAGCGATCGGCTCGAAACGCGGCCGCGGACCGCCTCGGCGCGATCGAGGTCGATCAGCCGGGGCACGGACCCCACGCGGCGAGAATCAGTCCGAGGTCCGCACCGTTCGTCGTGCCGTCGCCGTCGAGGTCCACGTCGCTGGTTCCCCACGCCGCGAGCAGCAGGCCGATGTCGGCACCGCTCACCATCCCGTCTCCATCGAGGTCCGCGGGGCAGGGATCCACGGGTGGGGTGTAGCGGATGGGGCGATCGCTCCAGCGGATCGCGATCAGGTCGCCGCTCGCCGGATCGGCGGTCATGCCGACGATCTCGCCCGCGGACTGGTCGAACATCTCGACGGACACCGGACGTTCGTCGGCGTCGAGGCGCAGCACCCGGATCCAGCGGTGGATGTAGTCGGCGAAGAAGAGTCCTCGCCATTCCGAAGGCCAGCGTGGATCGGACTGGAGGACTCCGCCCGTGATCGAGTTGCCGAAGAAGGGGACGCCGGTGATCGGGCTCTCCGGATCCTGGATCCCGACGGCGACCGGATCGGGGCCGTCGAAGGTCGCGGCGCGGGTTCCCGCGAAGCCGTGACGGATGTCGAGCAGCGGCCGGTGGTGACCGAAGCCCGGTGGATCGACCAGCGGCGTGGATGGAAGGTCCGGTGCGTCGAGACGGTCGATGTTGGGCCCGGTCGGAATGATGGTGCGAAGGGTGATCTCGTGCGGACCGGCGGTGAGATCCACCGCGAATTCGACGGTCCGCCAGTTCGACCAGTCGCCGGTCGAGGGGATGTCGAGGGTGGTCAGCATCGCGCCGTCGACGTCGACCGCGATCGGGCGAGGCTTCCCGCCGCCGTTGGCGAAGCGCACGCGGAAGGTGCGCACCCCGTCCGCGGGACAATCGACCAGGAAGTCGATGGTCTCGCCGGTCGAGAACCCGAAGTCGAGGTAGCCATCGCCGGTGAACCCGGTGACCTCGTTCTTGAAGGTGGGGCCGTCCCACGCGACGGGATACCGCCATGCGGGGTCGCACGGGTTCGCGGGGCGCTGCCCGTCCGGCGTGTCGTGCATCAGGAGTTCGCGAAAGCGGTAGCCCTGCGGGCATTCGCCGCCGCTCAGCGGATTCGCCCCCGTGGGATGCACGCGACTGGTCATCCAGTACCCGGCATCGATGTCGTGGCCCTGGTACAGCGGCCAGCCGTTGTTGAGGGCGGGCGCATCGATGATGCCGATCTCCTCGTACGAGCCGGCGCCCACGTCGCCGTACGCGATCGAGCCGGGATCGCCGGCGGCGGGATCGGTGCTTCCGGTCCCCGGGATCAGGGAGATTCGAAACGGGTTCCTCAGCCCGAGGCTCCAGCCCCGGCTTCGGGGGCTCCGCGGTGATTTCGGTTCGAACCACGGGTTGCTCGGAACGCCGAAGCCGGTGTCGGGGTCGAGTCGGAGCAGCTTCCCGCAGAGCGTGTCGATGTATTGGGCGCGGAAGGCGCCGATGTCCTGATCCGGCGTGATGATTCCGTCGGCCAGCGCCTGGTCGATCCAGCCGCCGGCCACCTGTCCGCCGGTGTCGATGCCGCCGTAGCTCGCGGAGTCACCCATGCTCGCGATGAGCGTTCCATCCGTGCCGAAGACGAGACTTCCCACGGCATGTGACTGATGCAGGACGGGCAGCCCGTCGGTGATCGACCCGCCCACCAGCACGCGACGGGTCTCCGGGTCGATCGTCGACCGCTGGCTCGCCTCGGTCGCTTCATACCGGGTGATCCGACCGATCGTCGCGGCGAAGTACTCGTCGACGTCCGGGTCGTACGCCGGGGTTCCGAAGTTCAGGAGATGATGCCGGTCGACCACGTACATCAGGAAGATCCGGCCGTTGTCGAGGAACGCCGGATCGAGGGCGAGCCCGAGGAGCCCGTGGTCCCGCCAGGCGCCGACCTCCTCCCGGAGGTCGATCATCGGATCCATGCTCATCGCCAGGTCGGGCCCGAGCATCCAGACCAGGCCGGCGCGTTCCCAGGCGACGAATCGACCGTCGCCGACCGGAACGATGCCGACGATCTCCTCCCAGTCGCCGGGCACGGATTCGCGGGTGAACCCATCGGGAGGGGCGGCGACGGCGGTCGGGCCGCCCAAGAGGATGCTCGAAGCGACGAGGAGGGTGGATGCGGTGCGGGCGAGATGACGGATCATGCCGTCCATTGTGATGGTTTCGAGCCGGATTCCAAGTCCCGGCCGCGTATTTCGGCTCCGAACGGAAGTCGTCGGGCCCGTCCCGGCCGGGGTCCTGACGTGTCCGACGCCTTCGGCGGTAGGCTTCCCGTATGAACCATTCGATGCTGAGACCGTTTCCGATCCTGCTCCTCGCGGCGGTGCAGGGATCCACGTCGGCGGCCGCACCGGTCCGGGCCGAGGACCGGCCGCCGAACGTGATCCTGATCATGGCGGACGATCTGGGGCTCGCCGAACTGGGATGCACGGGCAGTGATCGGATCGAGACGCCCAACATCGATCGACTGCGTGACCGGGGCATGCTGCTCACCTCGGCGTATTCGGGGTCCACGGTGTGCGCGCCGAGTCGGTGCACGCTCCTCACCGGTCGTCACACCGGGACCGCGCAGATCCGGGACAACGGGGAGACGCCGAACTTCACGGACGATCCCGGTCGGGAAGGGACCGAGGAGATCTCCGGTTGGACGGCGCCGCCGATGCCGGATGGATGGTGGGGCGGCCAGAAGGGTCTGGAGCCGGGGACCGAGACCATCGCGACGGCCCTGAAGCGTCGTGGTTACGCGACCTTCATGGCAGGCAAGTGGGGGCTCGGAGGCCCGAAGCTCGGAAGCATGCCGACGGATCACGGCTTCGACGGGTTCATCGGCTATCTCTGTCAGCGAAACGCGCACAACTTCTACCCGACCTACCTCGTCGAGGGTGATGCGAAACTGATGCTCGCCGGGAACGATCGCGGCCTCGTCGGCCGGCAGTACTCGACGGACCTCATGATCGATCGGTCCGTGCGCTTCATCGACCGCCACGCCGATGAGCCCTTCTTCCTCTACTACGCGACGCCGGTCCCGCATCTCGCGCTGCAGGTCCCCGAGGATTCCCTGCGGCGGTACGCCGGGCGCTGGGACGAGACACCGTACGAGGGCGGCAAGGGGTACCTCCCCAATGCGACGCCGCGGGCGACCTACGCGGCCATGATCACCCGGTTCGACCGCAACGTGGGGATGATGCTGGACGAACTGGAACGGAAGGGCATCGCCGACGAGACGGTGGTGATCCTGACCAGCGACAACGGCTCGACCTTCGGGATCGGCGGCTACGACCCCGCGTTCTTCGAGGGCACCGGCGGCCTCCGAGGGCACAAGTGCAATCTCTACGAAGGGGGCATCCGGGTTCCGACCATCGTGGCCTGGCCCGGACGGATCGAGGCCGGGTCGGTCGACGACACGCCCACCGCGAACTGGGATCTCATGCCGACCATCCTCGCGATGACGGACTCGAAGACCGCGGCGACGCTCGACGGCATCGATCTGTCCCCCGCGCTCCTCGGAAGCGGTGCGGTCGCGGATCGTGATCACCTCTACTGGGAATATCACGCCGGCGGCGGCCAGCAAGCCGTGCGAAGCGGGCGATGGAAGGCGGTGCGCAACGGCGTGCACCGGGATCCGGACGTTCCGCTCGAGCTCTACGACCTCGAGGCCGACCCCGCCGAATCGAACGACGTCGCCTCGACGCATCCCGAGGTCGCGGCGCGGATGCTCGGGATCATGCGGTCGCAGCACACCGTCTCGCCGGTCGTGGGCTGGAACTTCGGCTGGAACGAAGGCGCCCCGAAGGCCCCGGAGGATCTCGAGAAGGCCGCGGCGATCCTCGAGGTCGGGCCCGGAATCGAGATCACGCGTCAGTTCGTCAAGGAGGTCGACGTGGTCATCGACGGAGGCAGCCTGACGCTGACCGGCGCGGCGAATCCGCTCAACGGCGCGACGGTCCGATTCTCGAAGGCGGGTGGATCGCTCGTGCTGGAGAACCACGACGTGGAATCGTTCCGACGCAAGCACGGCCGCAAGATGCGCACGAGCGAGGGCGTCGCGAAGGAAGGCCGGGATTATTCGATCGAGGATCGGCCGGAGGGAGGATGCGTCGTCAGGCGGATCGCCGGGACCTCGCTCGCCCCGCCGGTGGACGACCCCCGCGTCGGGGGGCGTCTCGACGATCGCCTCGCCCTCGTCGCCGGGCTTGGGCGGAAAGGACATTCCGGCGCCGCCGACCGACCACGAACCACCGCTTCAGGAGTCCTCCGATGATCGATGTCCCCACCCTGTTCGCCTCCGTTTCGCTGGGCGTCGCGGCCGCATGCCCGACGCCGTCGGACGATCCGCCGCGGACGGCGTTCGACCCGACCTGGGAGTCGCTGGCGACCCATCCCACGCCCGAGTGGTTCGAGGACGGCAAGTTCGGCATCTTCATCCACTGGGGCGTGTATTCCGTCCCCAGCTTCTGCGACACCAGCACCTACAGCGAGTGGTACCAGCACTGGTTGAACACCGACTCGCACGGCGGAAAGGTGACGCGTTTCCACGCCGAGAACTACGGGGAGGACTTCCTCTACCGGGAGTTCGCGCCGATGTTCCGCGCCGAGATGTTCGATCCGGCGGAATGGGCGAGCATCTTCAAGCGATCCGGTGCCGAGTACATCGTCATCACCAGCAAGCATCACGACGGCTTCTGCCTCTGGGACAGCGAGATCGCCAGCGAGGTGCGTGGGTATCCGTGGAACTCGGTCGAGATCGGTCCCAAGCGGGATCTTCTGGCGGACCTGTTCGAGGCCTGCCGGGCGGAGGGGGTGCGTCCCGGGCTCTACTACTCGTTCCTCGAGTGGGAGAATCCGCTCTACGATCGGGAGGACAAGCGTGAATACGTGGATCGATTGATGATCCCGCAGATCAAGGAGCTGATCGAGAAGTACCAGCCCGCGGTCTTCTGGCCGGACGGCGAGTGGGATCATCCCGACGAACTGTGGCGGAGCACCGAGATCCTCGAATGGATCTACGAGAACGCCGCGAATCCCGAGGAGATCGTGGTGAACGACCGCTGGGGCCGAGGCCTCCGGGGCCAGGTCGGCGACTACACGACGACCGAGTACGACAGCCTCGGGAATTCGAGCGGCAAGGGGATGCGGAAGCACCGGCCGTTCGAGGAGTGTCGCGGGGTCGGGCATTCCTTCGCGTTCAATCGCGCCGAGACCTTCGACATCTACGATTCGAGGACGGTCTGCGTGCAGCGCCTGATCGATCTGGTGAGCCGTGGCGGCGTCCTGCTCCTCGACGTGGGTCCGACCGCCGACGGTCGGATCCCGCTGATCATGGTCGATCGGCTGCTGGCGATCGGCGACTGGCTCGAAGTCAACGGCGAGGCCATCAAGGGGACTCGTCGCAGTCCGTTCAAGTCACTTCCGTGGGGCCGTGCGACCCGGAAGGAGGACGTCCTCTACCTCCACGTGTTCGACTGGCCCGCGGACGATCGCCTCGTGGTCCCCGGTCTCGAGAACCGGGTGCGCCGGGCCACGATGCTCGGCGATCGCCGCCCGGGCCGGGAACTCGACGTCGCGCGATCGGACGGCGGAGCGCTCGTCGTGGATCTCGCGGGGCTTCATCCGTTCGATCATGCGACGGTGATCAAGCTTGAAATCGAAGGTGTCCCGCGGGTCGACCAGTCCGTTCGCCCGGATGCGACGGGAACGCTCCGGCTCCTTCCCCGGGAGGCGTCGCTCGAGGGTCCCGGGCTCCGGGTGGAGCGGTACCCGGATTCCGCGGGTGAGCCGATCGAGAACCTCGGATACTGGTCCTCGACCGAGGCAACCGCCTCCTGGTCGGCCCGATTCGAACCGGGGCNTCGCTACGAGGNGCGGATCGATCTGGCCTGTCGCGACGAACCGTCGGGGGGTCGACTGGAACTGGTCTGCGGTGATCGGTCGTTCGGGATCCCCGTTCCGGCCACCGGTGGGTGGGACCGATTCGAGCTCGTGGAGGTCGGCTCGTTCACCGCTCCGTCCGTCGACGCGGCGAACCAGGTGGAGCTTCTCGCCACGTCGATTCCGGGCGAGGCGGTCGCGAACGTCCGTGGGATCGTGTTCCGACCGATCGACTGACCNNCGCCTCAGACGCAGCCGCCCCACGAGACNAGGAAGGCTCCGAAGTCCTCCCCGTCCACCCGGCCGTCCCCGTTCAGGTCCGCCCGTGCGTTGACTTCGTTCCAGAGCAGCAGGAACTGGCCGAGATCGGCNCCGCCCACCACGCCGTCACCGTCGAAGTCGGCGGGGCACACCGGGTCGCATTCGTCCGGCCGTCCATCGAGATCCGAGTCGGATGAACTGCCCTGCAGGATGTCGCACGCGTCGAGACGCCGGTTCGAATTGCAGTCGAAGAGCGGTGGATCGCCGTCGCGTCCGCCGCGAATCAGCCATTCCCCGGCGAAATCAAGGCCNCCCAGCGAGTACGACGCGGTGATGTCGTCGAGTCCGGATCCNCGACCGAGATACGANCGGCCCTCGAACCGCGTGGAATCCACCGCGGCGGGCAGGTCGGTCGACGGGTTGAAGACCNCGTGCACGCCGATGAAGAAGGAGGTTCCGACCGGGCCGAGGTCGATCGGATCGAATTCGAACCTCGTCCGGACGATCTCGCCGCTGCCGGGCTGGTTGCCGCCGGCGGATTGGACGTNGCCCATNACGATGGGGACCATGTCCGAGGGNNCGCGNTCCTGGTTCGGNTCGGCNAGCACCGCGANCTNNANGANNGCGCCGATNCCNAGNTNGCCCANCGCNANGTCGATCCACTCGATGACGCTGCCGTCGGGGCCGACCTCGTACTGGACGGCCCACCACATGCTGTTGCCGGAGGTGAACGCGAGCAGGTCCGANGCATAGGCGCTGTCGACCTGGTATCCGGGGTGCCCCCCGAACTGGCAGGCATCGATCACCCCGTCGCCGTTGCAGTCCTCGGCCGAGCCATCCGCGANCTCGCAGNCGTCGGGGATCCCGTTGCCGTCGCAGTCGAAGCCGGGCCCCTCGCAGGCATCGGGTACACCGTTGCCATTGCAGTCCGGAAGACCCGTGAAGGCGTCCTGGCAGGCATCGGGCACGCCGTCGCCGTTGCAATCGACGGCGGTGCCGCAGAGTCCGTCCCAGATGCTTCCGCAGTCCCCGTCGCAGCTGAGCTCGCAGCGGTCCACGATGCCGTTCCCATCGCAGTCCTCGCAGGCGTCCGCGATCCCGTTCAGGTCGTCGTCGACGAGGNATCCGTCGGCGAACTGGCACTNNTCGGGNATNCCGTCGCCGTTGCAGTCGCCGCCCGGTGACTCGTACTCGAACCGGATGATCCAGTTGCTCCACCACACGCCGGTGCCGATCTCGTCGAGCCGCGAGAATTCGCCCACGTCGGGGCCGTCGAGCTCCGCGGCGTCGATCGGCGAGCTGCTTCCGATGATCCAGCTCGCCCCGGCGTAGGGGGTCGTGGAATCGAGTCCGGCGGGGAAGTCCTTCTCGGTGACGTTGCCCATGAGCGCNCCGACGAAATAGGAGCCACCGAGCGGGCCCAGCGGGATGGCCGGGAGTTCGATCCGGTCCCGGACCGCGGGNTCGGCGGACTGGACCTCCGTGAAGATCAGGTGGACCAGTTCCGCNTCCCGGGGGTCGCCATCCCCATCGGGATCGCGCCAGAGGCCGATCCGGACCGGACGGCCCTCGGTGGTGTTGACGAAGTCGATCTCGATCGCGGTGGCGCTCGCGTAGGGCGTCGCGACGGGGACGTGCTGAAGCCACGCCATGTATCCCTCGCCCGAGCGGACGCCGTATTCCGGACCACCGTCGTCGTAGGCGATCACCTCCGGGACGCCGGTCTGGCAGTCGTCGGGGATCCCGTCCCCCTGGCAGTCCGGTGCGCCGCTCGCGATCTCGCAGTCGTCGGGAATCCCGTTCCCGTTGCAGTCGTTGCCGTCGAGTTCGCACCAGTCGTAGATGCCGTCCCCGTCGCAGTCGGGCGGGGGTCCCTCGCAGTCGTCGAGCTGCCCGTTGCCGTTGCAGTCGAGGCTCGGATCGGCGGCGATCTGGCAGCCGTCGAGCTGCAGGTCGTCGTCGCAGTCGAGGAACGGTCGCATCACCGAGCCCGGCATCAGTTCCCGCGAACCGAACGGGGGCCTCCATTCCAGCCGGCAGACCGCGTCGCCGCTGCTGTCGAACCACTCCAGCGTGAAGACGTGGCTGCCGGCGGACAGGAAGATNCCCGCCGAAACCTCCTCCTCGCTGTGGGCACGCCAGTCGTCGATGACCACTTCCCCGTCGACGAAGAGTCGGATTCCGTCGTCGGAGGTCACGAAGAACGAATAGAAACCGGTGTATTCGGCGACGAGCTCCCCGGTCCAGCGAGCCGCGAAGTCCGTGAATCCCGCGCCCGGCCAGGGTTCTCCGCTCCCGATGTCGAAGTCGACGACGTCGGCGATGCGGGAGGCGATCGGCGTNCCGAGGTCCTGTCCGGTGAAGTAGGTCGCGATGAANCCCNNCGCGTCGGGNGACTCGCANTCGTCGTCGAGCAGNTTNCCGTTGCAGTCGGATTTNGGNGNNTCGACGGCNGCNCATGCGTCGAGCAGNCCGTCGNCGTTGCAGTCGAGCCANGGGGTNAGGAGGATCTCGACNCCNTCGGGNCGNCCGTCCTCGTCGCAGTCCGCCGACTGGCACTCGTCGGGCACGCCGTNNCCNTCGAGGTCGAGGCTGTCGCCGAAGAAAATGTCGGCGTCGTCGGGGAAGAAGTTCCCGTTGCAGTCGACGTCTCCCACCTCCACGATCGAATGAAGCAGATTCTCCCCGTCGTTGTCCTGCGTCCCGTCGGCGGGGAACCAGAGACCGCTCGGTGTCATGCAGGCCTGATTCCGTCCGGGAAAGCGACTCGGATCCGAGGTGCCCCACGATTCGAACGTTCGAAATTCGCCGGTCGCCCAGCGCCAGTCGCCGTCCGTCACCTCGTCGCTGAGGCCGATCCAGCACCACCGGGGGATTCCGTTCCACATGGCGAGGGCTTCGAGCACGGAGCTCTGCTCCGCGAACGACTCGAACGCGACGAGCGTTCCACCGAGGGATTCCGCCACCGCGGCCGCCGCTTCCGCGGTCGAAGGCGAAAGCAGGTAGTACTGGTGGGTGCTGCTGGGAATGAACACGGGACCGGCGATGACCTCGGGATCGCCCGCCGCGACGACGGAAGTGATCGCGAGGAACGATGTTGCCGCGACAAGTCCTCGAGCCAGGTTGGAGTCTTGGAGTGACAAGTGCAGAGGAGTCCCGAAGGGTGGCATTGGTCGCCGGATCGACCTCCTTGGAGTCTAACGGGAAATTTCCGGCAATCCAGAAAAAGCATCGACCGGCGATGGCCCGTGCGGTTGGATGATCTCGGCGATACCCGGCGGTATCCTCTGTCCCATGGCATCAGCAAGGTCCTCGACCGAACCGAACCGCGAATTTGCAGAGGTGGCCTCGGAAGCGATGGCCGGCCTGCGTGGCGCGCTGGCGGCGCTCCTCGTCGGATGCGATTCGGTGATCGGGACCCGTCCGATCGACATCGCTCGCGGCCTCGGGATCGACATGAAGCTCGCGTGGAAGATGTCCCATCTCGCCGAAGCCGCCCGGCCGTTCGATTCCGTACGGCACCTGCCCGGTACCGCCGGCATGAGGATCTTCCTCGATGCGGCGAGCGGCCGCGATGCCGATCCGGATGCCGTGAAGCGATCGAAGGAGGCCTTCGCGGTGGTGCAGGGCGTGATCTCGCAGTACTGCGGCACGCGAAAGGTCTTCGAGACCATGGTCCTGGAGATCCAGGAGGCCGGGGACCGCCCGCCCGCACAAGCGGATCGGAAACGACTCTTCGAGGGCGCCCGTTCGGTATGGGGTCTCAAGGCCGATCTCGTCCACCGGATGGACATTCTTCATCCATGCCGCGTCGAGGGCCTGCTCGACTGCGTGACGATCCGGACGCTGGCCGGGACTCGTCGGCTCCGCGGCGGGATTCCGTTGGTGTTTCCTCGTCCCCGGGTCGTCGACGATCGTGGCATGGAGAGCAGGAGCAGCCTCCGCGAACCCCTTGATTCGGCCATCGGTCCGGGCGCCTTCCCGGTCGTCGAGGCGCTGTGTGACGGACCGCTTCCCACGCTTCGCGCGCAGACCCAGGCCGAGGGGATGATCTTCGAGGCCCCGCCCCTCGATGCGGCGGATCCATCCGGTTTCACGGTGGTGACCGGCGAGATCCTCCGGGCGGCGCAGCCCACCCGGGTCCAGGGCGATTCCCACGGCATCTACCAGTTGATGCGACTCCGCGTACCGGCACCGGTCGCGATCTTCGACGTGCTCGTGCACGAATCGCTGGTCGATCGCGACGTCCAGCCCGACAGCTATCTCGCGAGCGAACTCCATGTCTCCGCGAGTTTCATCCACAACGTCCGGAGGGTCCGTCTCCCGATCGGGATACGACGACGCGAGATCGAGCCGGAAGCCGTTCCCGGTCTCGATTCGAAGGGCGGCATCCAGGCGCGGCTCGACATGGCGATGCAGGCGCTGACCTGCCGACGCGAGGAGTTCCGCTGGTTCCGGCTCGAGGTCGAGTACCCGCCGATCTGCAGTCTCATTGCCTTCGAGTGCGAGCAGCCCTCCGGTTGAGGCTCCGGTCCGGCCGCGGGGATCAGGTGGTCCAGCCCAGGGCGCCGAGATCGATGTCGATCCTCGAGGCGAGCCGACGATTCGAGGCCGCGAGATCCAGCGTCGCCAGTCTGGCTCGGATGGATCGATCGATGCGGGCCCGCCGACGCTCCTCGCCGGAATCGGTGGCGATCCGACCGGCGATGCGGGCGAGCCGCCGTCCGGGGCCGGCGAGCCGGGGGAACGGCGGCGCTCGATGAAGCGAACTCCGCACGGCGAGCAGGTTGACCCGTCTCAGTACCGCGGCTTCCAGCAGCGAAGGTGCCGCGAAGACCGGTCCCACGTCGGCCGGGGGTGGAAACGCGATCTCCGAGAATTCCTCGATCCGTCCGAGGTGCCGACCGGGATCGTCGCGGAGGCCTTCGAACGGGAGCACCAGCACGTTGCGTCCTCCGAAGGCCCGGTCGAGCATGTCGACGAAGCGTTCGAACCGGAGGAACCGGGGATCGAAGGCCGGGAGTCGATGATCGCCCCGATCCAGCGGGCGAAGGAAATCCTCGATACCGCTGATCCCGCCGATGCGGATCTGCTGCAGCCAGATCGATCGGACCAGCGCATGTTGCTCGCGAACAACGAGGAGCACCCGGGCTTCGGGGATGAGCTCGGCGAGTCGGTGGACGGTCCGTTCGGCGTCGCTCCAGCCCGCGGCGGGGTTTCCGCTGAAGCGTTCATTCGAAATGATCACCGGCGAGTCTCGATCCGCGGACCGGGCGATCCGGTCGCGGATCCATCGGCGGGTCCCGTCGGCATCGAAGTCCATCTCCCTCGGAAGGACGATCCGGGCGGTCGTCTCTGCGCGATCGGCGAGCGTGTTGGTGGGCCGGCCGTCGCGGCCGTCGAGCACGTGCCGCTGGAACCAGGTGGAACCGGTCCGGTGCAGTCCGAGATGGATGAGCGGCCGTGTCACGGATCGAGGGTCTTCGCTTCCGGAGGGGCTTCCACGACCCGATCCGGGTCCCTGGACGACGCTTCGAGAATGGCGACGTGACGGACCAGCAGCGTGAGTTCCCGTCGAACCCTGCGAAGCCGGAGGTAGAAGACGACGAAGCCCTGGAACACCACGAGCGTGACGATGTAGACGATGAGGTCCGTTCCCCGGTTGATGCCGAGTTTCTGCGCGAATCTGGTGGTCCGGTCCGGATCGGTGGCGGCGAGGATGCCCACGATCGAGACGATCAGGATGGTCACCGCCGCCGGTCGGCCGATGGACCGCCTGAGACCGCCGACCATCGCGAAGACGGCGAGGATCCCGAGGGTGACGACGAGGATGATCTGAAACGCGGTCATCCGGCGATCCTGCCGACGAGGTAGTGGAGGAGGATCCGGAAGCTTCCGGTCCAGCGTTGCCCCTTCGCGCGGGCGTACTCGCTGTATCGGATGGTGACGGGGTATTCCCGCACCCGGGCCCCGCTTCGTGCGATGAGATCGATGATCTCGCTCGCGTGGGCCATGCGATCGGCGGTGATCTCGATGGATGAGGCGGCTTCGCGGGAGAACACTCGAAGTCCGTTGTGCACGTCGTTCAGTCGGACCCCGCTCGCGACGCGATGGAAGAGGACCGCGGCTCGGAGCAGGAGCCGCCGGGTGGGCGGGATCTCCGAGGCATCACCGGCGAAGCGGTCTCCGAGGGCGATGTCGCATTCGCCTTCGGCGACCCCCGCGACCATCGTCTTGAGATCCTCGAGTCGATGCTGTCCGTCGGCGTCGAAGTGGGCGATGCGACGAGCCCCGCGGGCGAGCGCGAACTCCGTCCCGGTCTGAAGGGCGGCTCCCTGTCCGCGATTGACGAAGTGACGCAGTGCATGCGGGGCGCAGTCCCGCAGGACCTCCCAGGTTCGATCCGACGAGCCGTCGTCGATCGCGACCACATTTCTGAAGCAGGGGGTGATCGAGCCGATGACCTCCCTGATCGCCGTCGCCTCGTTGAAGACGGGGATGACGATCCAGGTGCCGTCCGCGACGATCGGGTCGAGGTCCGGATTCGCGTCTGGAATCGGCGTGTCGGCTGGCGTTCGCATCAGTTCAACGTAACCTGAATCCACAGACATGCCCCCTCGATCCCCCCGCAAACCCGCCGCATCGGACCGACGACCCTCTCAACCGGCGCAGATGGAACCGGCTCCGAGGTCCCCGGTCGTTCCGGAGTCCGGATCCGGCGTGGCCGGCTGGTGGGTCTCGGGACTCGTGTTCGTCATGGTCCTGGTGGTCTTCCGCGGTGCGCTCGAGGGTGGTTTCGTCTACGACGACTTTCCCCGGATCGTCGAGGCCGAAGGCCGGATGACCTCGATCTGGCCGCCGATCTGGATGGTCGACGGGCAGCGACCGGTGGTCCGGCTCTCCCTCGCGTTGAATCACCTGGCCGGCGGACTCGATCCGGTCGGCTACCACGCGTTCAACCTGGTGCTCCACGCGAGCGCCGCCGTGCTCGTCCTGCTCGTGGTTCGCGAGGGGGGGCGAAGGCTCGCCGAGCGCGGGATCGGCACGAACTCGGCCCGGCGTCGGTTGGTCGTCGCCGCGGCGGTCGCCCTGATCTGGGCGCTGCATCCCGTCCAGACCTCCACCGCCACCTACGTGATCCAACGCGCGGAATCGCTCGCGGGCTTCTTCTCGCTGCTCGCGGTGTACGGACTGCTTCGCGGTGACCGCGTCAACCGACTCGCGACCGGCACGATCGTGGTCGTCGCCGTCGTGCTGGCGCTGGGCTCCAAGCCCTCGGCGGTGGTGTTGCCGGCCATGCTCCTCGTGGTTGACTGGGCGGTGGTCACCGGGAGTCTGCGTGCCACGGTTCGGCAGCGGGGAGCGCTTCATCTGGCCGCATGGGCCTGTCTCATCGTGCTGTTCGCGACCGGAGCGGTCGCCTCGCTCTGGCGCAGCGAGGGGATCGCGGGCGTCGGCTTCGCGCGGGCGGGTTCGACGCCGTTGGAGTACGCGGCATCTCAACTCTCCGCCGCCGCGGTTTATGCTCGGATCGTCTTCGATGCCTCGGCGATGAGCATCGATCACGGGCCCGAGGCCCTCCAGCCGGGCTGGACCCGGCCGGTGGGGGTCGCGATCCTCGTCACGCTGCTCGGCCTCGCGCTGGGGGGTCTGTTGCGACATCGCTGGTGGTGGTGCCTGCCTGCGATGATGCTGCTGGTGATGATTCCGACCTCCAGCATCGTGCCGCTGGCCGATCCGCTCGCGGATCATCGACTCCATCTCGCGTTGTTGCCCGCGGCCGTCGGGTTGGTCGCGATCGCCTGTTTCGCGGTCGACCACGTCCCCGCACGTGCCACGCGACCGGTCGGTGTCCTCGTCTCGATCCTGTTCGTCGGGGTGCTGGTCGCGGAGTCGCAGGCGGTTCGGTCTCGAAACGCGGACTACGCGGATCCCCGACGGCTCTGGGACGACGTCGTCGCGCGACGGCCCGACCACGTCCGCGGGCTCGTGAACCGAGCGTCGGTCGCGCTTCGCGAGGGCAGGTACGCGGACGCGGAGATGGATCTCCGGGCTTCGGCCGGGATCCAACCCGGCAATCCGGTGGTGATGATGAACCTCGCGGTGCTCGATCTCCGTGAAGGCCGCGCCGAAGCGGCGCTCCGTCGCCTCGACGTCGTCAGCGTCGTCGGTCGCGAGGATCCGCTGTTCCACGCCGCGCGGGCCGACGCGCTGCGGGATCTCGGACGATGCGAGGAGGCGGTCGAGGCCTGTGCGGCGTCCATTCGAATCGAACCCGGCAACGTGCGGACCCGGATCGTCATGGGCAACGCCCTCGCCGATTGCGGACGCCTCGCCGAGGCGGCGAGCGTGTTCCGCACGGCCGCGGAGAAGGCCCGGGAGCCCGCCCTTCGAGCGAGTGCGCGATTCAACGAGGGCAACATGCACTTCATCGAGGAACGCATGGAGGATGCCATCGCCGCCTATGCGGCGGCGCTGGAGGCCGATGCGTCGCATGCCGCAGCGGCACGGGGACTCGAGGAGGCGAGACGACGTGCACGCTGAAGTGACGGCGGTGATCCCGGCACGCGACGCGGCGGCGACGCTCGAGGCGTGTCTCGACTCCCTGCTCGTGATCCTGGCGCGACCGGGATCGGGGCTGGTCCGGATCCTGGTGGTCGATGACGGCTCTCGCGACGAGACGGAGGCCATCGCTCGGTCGCGTGGCGTCGAGGTGCTTCGCTCGAGCGGTCGCGGCGCGGCGGCGGCTCGAAACTCGGGGATCGCGGTGGCTTCGACCGAACTGGTCTGGTTCGTCGACGCGGACTGCGTGGCGTCTCCCGATGCGCTCGATCATCTCCGCCCGCATCTCGCGGATCCGCTGGTCGCCGCCGCGGGAGGCACCTACGACATCGCGGCGGAGGCGACGCTGCTCGAGCGACTGATCCACGAGGAGATCCAGGTGCGGCACGACCGGATGCCGGAGGAGGTCGACTTCCTCGCCACCTTCGACGTCGTCTACCGACGAAGCGTGCTGGACGCGGTCGGTGGATTCGATGAACGCTATCTCAAGGGCCAGGATGCCGATCTCGCCTTCCGCGTCGTCGAGGCGGGGTACCGGCTCCGATTCGATCGGCGTTCACGCGTGCGGCATCACCATGCCGATCGACTCCGTCGCTACCTCGAGGTCCAGCGGTTGCAGGGTTACTGGCGTGTCGCCCTGCATCTCGAACACCCGGGGCGGGGCGGGAACGCCTACAGCGGACCCCTCGACCATCTCCAGCCATTCGTCGCCGCCGCGCTGCCTCCGAGTCTCGTCGCGGTTCTCTGGCCGCCCTGGGGGCCGGCGCTGCCCGCCGCGCTCCTGCTGGCACTCGTCCTGATGCAGCTTCCGATGGCCGGCTCGATGGTGCGTCGCGGCGGGTGGTCGATGGCCTGGTTCACGCTGCTCGGGACGATCCGCGCGATCTGGCGGGCCGCGGGGCTCGCGCAGGGAGTGTTCGATCGAGTGCTTCGGCGCGGCGCGATCGCGCCGGGAGGGGCCCCGGCGTGACGCTGCTTCCTCTCCTGTTCTGGACCATGCTCCTGCTCCCGGGATACTCGGTGGCAAGACGCTGCTTCGCCGAGGAGCTGGAGGGAGGGCTTCTCCCGGGCATCGCCGTCTCCTGGATGACCAGTCTCGCGGTGCTGGCGCCACTCGTCGCCGTCGGATACCTCGTCGGGGCACCCATCGTGTTCGGGACGTTGTTGCTGGCGGGATTCATCGCCTGGGGATGCATCGACGTCCTTCGAAGCGGCGCCTGGCGAGGCGTCGGTCGGCTCCTCCTCGCGGCGCTCACGATCGAAGCGGTGCTGGTCGCGGTCGAGATCGTCTTCTCGGCCCGGCACGGCTCGATCCTCGCCGCCGACGCGCGGGTCCATCTGGCCCGCATCCGGTTTCTCTTCGACCATGGACTGACCAACATCGATCCGTTCGTCCAGGGCGGAAATCCGTATCCGATCTATCACACGAACCTGCATCATGCGCTCTTCGCGATGGGGGCGAAGCTCGTCGGGACCGATCCGGTGACGTTCTGGTTCGGCTCGCTGGCGGCCGCGAAACTCATGATCGCCAGCGGCGCGGCCTACCTCGCATGGGCGGTGCTCGGCGGGAGATGGGCGGCCTGGATCGCCGCGGTCATGGTGCTGGCGAACCGCGGGCCGGTGACCTTCTCGCTCTACCCGAACCAGCTGGCACCATGGTTCCTCCTGCCGGTCTTCGCCGGGGTCCTGGTCCGGACGCTCGCGGACGCATGGCGTGATCCCGGACGATCCCGGTGGGCGAACCTCCCGAAGCTCGGTGGCGTCGCGCTGGTGATCGGCATGTTCCACCCGCTCTATGCCGGGTTCGCGGTGGTGGTGGCGTCTCCGGTGCTCCTCGGCGTCGGTGTCTGGCGACTGGTGCGAAGGCGGCCCGGCCCGGCGACCGCGTTCGCCGGCTGGCTGGTGGTCGTGCTGTTCGCCATGCCGTTCCCGGTCGCGGGCAAGTTGATGACGGTTCCGGACCGGACGGTGGCGGCGGAACCGGAGAAGGTCGAACGCCGGATCTCCGGCGGTCGGGCGGGGCCGGAGATCGATGATCGTCGCGGGATCGAGGAGGTTGACGCGCCGGCCACGTCGCAAGCGGCCCCGGAGCCTCCGACGAGGGGGCTCCGCGCCGCGCGATTGTTGAAGGCGCCCGAGGGCTGGATGAACACCACCTGGGGCGAGACCACCTGGATCTCCCGCACGCCCGGGCGCGGTTTCACCGGTGCCTACCAGCGGGGGAAGGTGAAGGCCTGGCGGGTGCTCGTCGTCCTGTTCTGCGGCGGACTCGCGATCATGCTGGCCGGGCGGCGGGAGGTCCTCTACCTGCTCGCGGCGATCGGGGTGGTGCAGGCGGTGGTGCTCCTGCCACCGGTCGCGACGGCCGCGGTCCGTTTTCTCGGCGCGCATTGGATGATCGAACGCTTCGAGACGCTCGCGTTCGTGTTCTTCGTGCCGCTTTCGGTGCCGGCCGTCGCGGCCGCCGTCGAGCCGTGGTGCCTGCGACGGCTCGAGAAGCGACGCTTCGGCGGCGGGCTCGAACGCGGGCTGCTGGCCCTGCTGACCCTGGCCGGCCTCTGGGTCGGGATGGCGCATGCGAGCCATCGACGTCCCTACGACTGGGACTACTACTGGAACCGGGTCTCGGCGCCGCGTCACTACCGACACGGTCGGGAGTATCTGGGCCTGCTTCGACTGCAGGGGTTCCTCGAGGCGAACATCCCCGCCGGTTCGGTGGTCGCGGTCGAGTCGTTCACGGGCACCCGTCTGAAGATGCTGCATGACATCGTCCTCGTCGCGAGCGAACGGAGCAGCACCGGCGTCGTGGACGGTGGACGACGACGCATCGACCTGAAACTGATGTTCGATTTCGACACCGACGAGGAGACCCGGGCCGCGCTGTTCGAGAAGTACGGGGTCACCCACGTGGTCTCGAGGGGATCGCCGAGGATCTGGGTCGACTGGTGGGGGGCGGAAAGCGCACGCAAGCGGGGCTACGTGGTGACGCGACTCGCGGAGGAGTTCGACGCCGACGAACTCTGGCGACGCGAACTCAAGCGGGGAACCAGGCTGATCCGGGCGAAGCGCTACGACGAGGCGGTGGAGAAACTGCGGGACGTGGTGGTGGACGACCCCCGGCTGGAGAAGGCGTGGCACCGGCTCGGGATCGCGTTGCGGGGGCGTGGCGACGCGGTGCTTTCGGCCGAGGCCTTCGCGCGGGCCGGCGAGCTCGATCCGGAGGACCTGCGGTATCCGTTCATGGAGGGACTCGTCGCATTCGACGCGGAGCGGTACCCCGCCGCCCTCGCCGCCTTCGACCGGGCGCATCGGCTCGCCCTGTCCCAGGACGACACCGGCCAGGCGGCATCGACGATGCTCAACATCGGAAACACCTGGTACATGCTCGACAATCTCCCCGACGCGATCGCCGCCTACGACGTGGCGATCGAACTGGATCCCGAATACGAAAAAGCGATCCAGTACCGGGAGGCCGTCACCGAACTGCTTCTTGAAGAGCTCGAAGAGGCCGGGTCACCGATCGGGGATTCCCGGTCGGATCCGGCTCAGTCCGAGGCCGAGGACGGCCGACCCGCTCGGGAAGACATCAGCACGCCTTCCGAGAGACCGATCCCATAGGCGACCCAACCACGCCCTCGACCCCGCCACGCCTTGCCGCCACCGACGCTGCCGGCGATGGTCGTCACGCCGCCGATCAGGATCCAGACCGGCGACTTGGCGAGGGTCGCGACCACCGCACGGAACGATCCGTCGATGTCCCGGCGCAGCGGTGCGACGCAACGGCCCACGGTCCGCATTCGTCTGATCAGCCATCCGGCCGTGGTCCTCGAGGGCGGCACGTGATCGATCACCGGGGCGTCCGCGGCCCACACGATCCGGGCGCCGGTGCGAGCGAGTCGCTGGAAGAAGTGCCGGTCCTCGCTCAGTCGGAGAAAGCCCTCGTCGAACCAGGTGTCGAGCCGATGCGGAAGCGCGGCGTCGAGGATCACGTTGTTGGTGAAGGCCCAGGGGCGCGTCGAACCGGTCGCATGCCTCGATGCGGCGAAGAAACCACCTTCGATCACCCAGGCCGGGGGCGGGGTCTCGAATCGAGGTACGACCGGGCCGGTGACGATCTCCGCGGCGTGCTCCCGCTTCACCCGCAGCATCTCGGACAGCCACTCCGGCGTCACCTCCTCGTCGTCGTCGAGGAAACCGATCAGGTCGCCTTCGCCGGTCAGTTCGACCGCTCGACCCAGTCCACGGTTCCGCGGGGGCGCGACGCCGCGCCGAGGCTCGGAAAGGACCTCCACGTCGAGGCCGGTGGACGCCCGGACCCGATCCGCTTCGGATGTCGGTCGCGGATCGTCGGGGTCGTTGTTCACGACCACCACCCGGAGTTCGACGGATCCGGGATCGTGGAACTTCTGGGCGGCGAGGCCGCGGAGGATCCGCGTCAGGCCTTCGGGCCGATGAAGGGTCGAAATGCAGATCACCACGCGACGCACGTTGCTCAGGACCTCCGGTCGGTTTCAGGACGACTCGTGGCGTTCGGCATATTCCTCGTATCGGCGTCCGGCCAGACCGGCCACCAATCCTGCGGCCCGGCCGAAATCCCACGCCGCCCTGGCGACGGCCACGCGGGGTCGGAGGGCGGATCCCACGGCGCGGATCAGGCCTCGCGCGGCGAACCGTGCGGCACGAAGGAGGAGGCCCGCCGCCTTCGCGATCCCGGTCCCACCCTCCGCACGCGGCGTGTTGGTTCCGAGACGATAGGACCGGCGAAACACCCAGCCGGGACGGATGCGTTCGATCGGATACCACTCCCAGGCGACGGCGTCCTCGGTCCAGATGATCTCGTGTCCGGCGTCCCGCACCCGGCGAAAGAAGTCCTTGTCGCTCCCGCCTTCGTGCCGCAACGTCTCGTCGAATCGGAAACCGCCGGATCGGACCACGTCGGCCCTGATCATCGCGTTGTGGGTGAACGCCCATGGTCGGGAGGTGCCGGTCGGGTAGTCGGGCGGCTGGAAGACCCCGCTCGCCGCCGCCCAGGACGGGGCGTCGGCGGGGAAACGAGGATTCGCGGGCCCCGTCACGACCGGGGCGTGCGTCTCGCGCGCCGTTCGCAGCAACGCCACCAGCCACCCGGAATCGACCGTCTCGTCGTCATCGAGGAATGCGAGCATCTCGATCCCCGGATCCGCGAGGGCGATCTCGAGGGTCCGGTTCCGGGCGGCGGGTATTCCGGGTTCCGCTTCGAAGGCGTGGTGGGTCCGAAGGCTCGTGGTCGGAGGTGTCTTGTCCGACGGGGCGTCGTTTTCGACGATCACCAACTCGACTTCGACCCCTTCAGGAACCGATATCGACTCCAGCGATCGCAGAAGCCGGGCGAGGCCGTCGGGACGACGGCGTGTGATGATGCAGACCGCGACCCGCATGGAGGACTCCTTTGACCGACGTCTCCGAGGCTACCACGATCCCCGGTCCCGGCGATGCCCCGCGGGTCTCGGTGGTGGTGGCGATGTTCGAACGCCTCGAGCGTTCGGTCGCCTGCGCCAGGAGCCTCGCCGGCCAGACCATCGATCGGGCCGAAGTCATCTTCGTGGACGATGGATCGGAGGACGGCACGCCGGAGGCGGTGGAAGCGATCGCCCGGACCTCGCGGATCCCGATGCGGGTCGTGCGGAACGCGAGGAACCTCGGGGCGAACTCGAGTCGCAACCGCGGGGTCTCGCTCGCATCGGCGCCGCTGGTCGCGTTCCTCGACTCCGACTGCGAAGCGGACCCGGAATGGCTCGAACGACTGGTCGGGCCGTTCGAGGACGATCCGAGGCTCGGTGCCGCATCCGGTCTCGTGGAGGACGCGTGCGTCGGAAACGTCTGGGAACTCGCGTTCAGCGGCACGCACCGACTGCCGAGGCCCGGTCCCTGTTCGAGAATCACCTCCTGCAACCTCTGCGTTCGACGGGTCCTGATGCCCGCCGGCGCCTGGGACGAGAGCCGACCCACCCGAAGCGATGGCGGTCGTCCCGACACGGCGATCTCCGCCCGTTGCGACGAGGAGGGTCTGAATCTCGCGATTCGTGCCGCCGGTTGGGGCGTCGAGTCGATTCCGGCGGCGCGGGTTCGGCATTTCCATCCGTACACGCGGCGAAGTCTGCTGCGTCAGGCGTGGTTCGGGGGTTGCGCCGCGGCCGAGATCGTGCACCGGTACCGACTCGGGCCGAGACGGGACCTGGGGCCGATCGCCCTTGCCTGGCTCCTGCTCGGTCTGGTCCTGATCGTCGGCCCGTTCACCACCTGGTGGCTCGCCGCGCTCCCGGCCGCCGTGGGCGGACTCGCGTTCGCCGCCGTCGCCTGGAACGAACTGTCCAACAAGGGGAAGACGATCGGGGGGCTGTTGCGGGCATCGCCGGCGCTCGTGGTGTACTACCACGTCCGGCTCGCTGGTTTCACCGTCCGGCGGTGGCAGCTTCGTCTCGGTGGTGACGGGGTCGAGCGGCTCGATCGATCACGACTCGCGATCGGCCTTCCCGAGCCACCGGAGCCGGCCGCATGACCGCGGAGATCTCCAGGGATCTCACCGGCCGGACCGCGCGCGGCGCCGCGATCATGCTGGTCGCCCGCGGTCTCGGAACCGTGCTTTCGGTCGCGGCGACGGCGGTGATCGCGAGATTCGTGACACCGGAGGAGTTCGGCGTGGTCGCGATGGTGATCGCGATCCTCGGCATCGCGCGGGTGTTGGAGGAGTTCGGACTCGGGGACGCGGCCGTCCAGGCCGAGCGGATCACGGAGGGCGAGGTCACTTCGCTCGCGATCGTCAACGTGGTCGCCGGGGTGGCGCTCGCGGCGGGGTTCATGGCCTGCTCGCCGCTGGTGGCCGATTTCTACGATCGTCCCGAACTGGTCCCGATCTGCCTCGCGCTCGCGCCCCTGTTCATCTTCGCGGGGATCGGATCGCAGCCGAGGGCGATGATGCGACGGAGCTTCCGCTTTCGATCGCTCGCGATCGCGCAGACCGTCTCGCTCGTCTGCGCGGCGGTCACGGGGGTGATCGCCGCGATCACGGGCCTTGGTGCGTGGGCGATCGTCCTGCAGCATCTCGCCGGGTCGGCTGCGCTGGCCGTCGCGACCCTGATCGCCTCGGGTTGGCGGCCGCGTCGTCCGGCTCCGCTGTCGGCCATCCGGCCGATGCTCGGATACGGGGTGAATCTGGGGGCGAGCCAGTTCCTCAACGCCGTCACGCGGAACATCGACAACATCATCATCGGTCGATGGGTCGGTCCCGCGGCGCTCGGTGCGTACGGAAGGGCCTTCCAGCTGATGACGCTGCCGTCCACGCAGTTGAATCAGCCGCTCACCAGCGCGGTGGTGCCGGCCCTGAGTCGTCTGCAGCGGGATCCCGATCGCTATCGGCGGCTCTATCGATCCAGCGTGGAGGTCATCGCGAGTCTGGCGTTCCCCCTCGCGGTCTTCACGGGCATCGCGGCACCCGCGATGGTCGGCACCCTGCTCGGACCCGACTGGAGCGAGTCGGTGCCCCTGCTCAGGGCCCTGACGCCGGCGGGACTGATGGTCTCCCTCAACGTCGCGACCGGCTGGGTCTACCTCTCCCTGGGCAGGACGGATCGCCAGTTGCGGTGGCGACTGGTCGGATCGGCGGCCGCGATCGCGGGCATGGTGGGCGGGCTTCCGTGGGGCGCCCTCGGGGTCGCGATCGGATTGAGCACGGCCCGGGTCGTCATGCGGCTTCCGGCGGTGATCTACTGCTTCCGTGGAACGCCGTTGAGACTGTCCGACGTCGGCGAGGTGATCTGGAGACCGGTGCTCGCCTCCTTGGCGGCAGGCGTGGCGGCATGGTGGTTCGATCCGACGGCGTTGGCCGACGGATTCCGGCTGCTGGTCCAGGCGGCGGTCTTCACGGTCGGCTGGCTGGCCGGCATGCTGGCGATTCCGGGTGGAGTCGGCCGACTGAAGGAGGGTGTCCGACTGTTCAGGGGACTCCGGCGTGGGGAGATCGAAGATGCCGCGTGAACCGCTTCTGAGAATTCGATCGGTGCTCGAGAAGCGGTGGCAGCGTCTCGGCGTCATGCGGCCCCGTCCCCTGCCGGCCTTTCTCGGGATCGGTGCACAGAAGTCCGGCACGACCTGGCTGCACGCCCGTCTCCGGGAACACCCTTCGATCTTCCTTCCCGAGGAGAAGGAGCAGCACTATTTCGACTGGAACTTCCACCGCCCGCTCGCCGACTACGCCCGGGTCTTCCGGCCCGCCGGCGAGCGAATCGCGGGCGAGATCACGCCGGGATACGCGATCCTCCCCGACGAACGCATCGATTTCATCGCGGCCGTGATGCCCGGCATCCGGATCATCTACCTGATGCGTGATCCCGTCGAACGGGCCTGGAGCCAGGTCGTGATGAACGCCGTCGAGATCGGTGGGGAGGATCCCGCCACGATCGAAGATGCGACCTGGCTGCGGCGACTCGGCGAGCCGAGGGTCGTCCGCCGCGGGGATCACGCCGCCGTCCTCGACGCCTGGTCCCGCCGGGTGCCTCGGGAACGCATCCTGGTCGGTTGGTTCGAGGAGATCGCCGAAGCACCGACGGATCTCCTCCATCGCATCCACGACTTCCTCGGGATCGAGCGTCGAGGTCCCGTCGACTCGGGCGTGGTGCGGCCCGGGGCCGCGGTCCCGATGCCGCCCGGCGTGCGGGCCGGGCTCGTCGAGATGCTCCATCCGCAGCTCGAAGGGCTCGCGAACCGGTACGAGGGGCGTTGCCGGGAATGGTACGAGCGGTGGTGCGGATGAGTCGGTTCCGATCCCATGTACGTCGGTCCGCCTACGAGATCGCCCGATGGGTGCGGGAGGAGCGTCTTTCGCGTCGCATCGCGATCCACCCCGATCCTGGATTCATCCTCGGAATGCAGAAGAGCGGTACCTCCGCGGTGGCGGGGCTCCTGTCGCTTCGCACCGGGATCCCGATCGCGATCGATCTCGCCCGGGAATGGCGACGGTGCACCATCATTCGAGCGTCCGGGAGCGATCGCGCCTTCGAGCGGTACGTGCGACGAAACGGGATCGATTTCGCACGAAGGATCGTGAAGGAACCCGGGTTGACGTTCGTGTACGACCGGCTCGCCGCCCGGTGGCCGGAAGCGCGCTCGCTGGTGGTGGTCCGTGACCCGGTCGCCACCATCCGGAGCATCGTCGAGCGCCTCGAGATCCCGGGGGACGCGGATGCGAGCGCCATCGAGATGCGGCCGCTCGTCCCGCAGGCGTGGCATGCGGTGCTCGACAATCGCTGGCTCGGCGTCCGTTCGGAACACTACATCGACCAGCTGGCCGATCGGTGGTGCATCGCCGCCAGGCTGGCGCTCGATGTCCGGGATGGTCGACGGATGATCCGGTACGAGGACTTCGTCGCCGACAAGATCGGCGTGATCGACGAGATCGCCGGGCACTTCGAGATCCCGATCGTCGCGGAGATCGACGCCTTTCTCGAGGTACCCTTCCAGCCGCCCGGACGGCGTCGCGAGCCGAAGCGGGTCTTCGGTCCGAATCTCGAACGAATCAAGCGGATCACGGCGCCCCTCGCTCACCGCCTCGGATACCAGACATGAATCACAGGCCACGCATCCTGCTCGTCGCCGGTGGCTTTCCACTCGCATCGGAGACATTCGTCCGCGAGCAGTGCCTGCAACTCGTCGAACGCGGCGTGGATCTCGAGATCCTCGCGCTTCGCCCGGGAGACGGGACCTGGACCGCGCGGGAACGGGCGGCGGCGCTCGCCGATCGGACTCTCGCGGCGAACATCGACCGTCCGGCCTGGGAACGGATTTCGAGGATCCCGCACCGCTTCCTCTCGCGCCTCATCCGTGACCCGGCCTCCGCCGTCAAGTCGGTGCACCCCGCCCGCGGGTGGCGGGGGACGAGCGGTCAGATCCTCGAGATCGCCGCGGCGATCGGTCGAGGCGGGCGATACGACGCGATTCACTGCGAATTCGGTCCGATGGGTCGCATCATGCTCGACGTGATCGATGCGGGCATCGTCTCCGGTCCGATGTCGGTCGCGTTCTACGGCTACGACATCACGCGGGAGATCCGGAAGCATGGCGAGGCGATTTACGAGCCGCTTTTCGACCGGGCTTCGATGCTGCTCCCGAACTCCCGATACCTCGCGACGAGGCTGCTCGACGCGGGGGCGGCGTCGGAGAAGGTTCGGGTGCACCGCCTCGGCATTCGTCTCGAGGACTTTCCATTCGTCGATCGGCGCGGCCGGTCCGGACCACCCCTGATGCTCGCGGTGGGGCGGCTGGTCGAGAAGAAGGGGTTCGAGCATCTGATCCGGGCGATGCGACTCGCAGGGGACCGCAGCGCGTTCCGGGCGCGGATCGTCGGCGACGGACCGCTGCGGCAGTCGCTCGAGGCCCTGGCGAGATCCAACGGGCTGTCGGACCGGATCGAGTTCCTCGGCTGGCGCAGTGGCCCGGAGGTCTCCGAATTGATGGTCGGAGCGGACCTCTTCGTGGCGCCGAGCGTGACCGCGGGCGATGGGGACATGGAGGGGATGCCGCTCGTGATCACCGAGGCGATGTCGACCGGCCTGCCCACGGTCGGGAGTCGCCACAGCGGCATCCCGGAGGTGGTGATCGACGGGGAGAACGGACTGGTCGTCGACGAACGCGACGAGCAGGGCCTCGCGGAGGCGTTCATCCATTTCTCGGACGTGGATCATCGACTTCACGCGGCATCGAGTGCGCGGGCGACGGTGGAATCACGGTTCGATTCGCGGAAGCAGGGAGATGAACTCCTGGCACTGCTGAATTCGATCGGCGGATCCGAATCCTGACGCCTTCGGACTCCGTGGCCCGGAAATTTCCGAATTTGGTTGACTCGATTCCGATTCTCCGTAGGTTAGTCGTCTGGAGCATCCCGTTCCGAGCTTTCAGGAGTGAACCAAGACATGAGTTTCAGCACCAAAGTTGCTTCGGCGATCGTCATCCTGGTCTTCGTTCTCGTGACGGCCGTCGCG